>VEQL01000029.1 GCA_018883245.1 Chthoniobacterales bacterium | reverse complement strand
CTGCCGGATCACCGCTGTTGCCGCCATTGGCCCCCACACCGAATCCGCCGCCGCCCCCGCTGCCGACATCGAAAGTGGCACGCGCACTTGTGCCGCCGTTGCCCCCCATGCCGCCGCCGCCCCCGGAGTTTTCCGAAAAATTCCCGAGAGCGTTTCCGCCCACGGCGCGGCTTTCAATTATCCCCACGTTCTCAAGCGTGACGCTGGTCGGAAAAGTGAAGAGCGAGTTGGTGAGATTCGGTCCGGTCAGCGCCTGCGAGTTGGCGACAAAGATCGCGCCGCCGAGTCCGGCCCCGCCGCCGCCGCCATCCAACCCATTGCCTCCCTGCGCGCGGCCGCTGAGGATGGTGAGATCCCTGATGGTGACATTGCCCGAGGCGATGAAGAACGCGCGGTCACCGAGGCCGCCGTTGGCCGACGCCATGTTGATCGTCGCGCCATTGCCATTGATCGTGATGTCGCCCATGCTCGCGCCAGCCGCGGCGACGAAATACATCGACTCGGGCGTGAGCACGAGACCGGGGGTCATTTCAATGGTGAAAGGCCCGGAAAACTGGGTGGCCGCGAAAAGAGCCTCTGTCATAGAGCCGCCGCCGATCGCATTGTTGTTGCTGACAATAATGGTTTGTTGCGCGCGGACGACAGCGGGCATCACCGCGAGGCACATTGCAACGACGGCGAGCAAAACGGTCCTGACTTTGGACGAGCACCGAATGAAACGGTAAACGCGCTCCCCATGAGCACGAGGCGCCCGGACATCCTTGGACGCGGTTGTGTCAATACCGCGAAAATTGCTACGTGGGTTCGGACAAAGGGCGATGACTTCCATGTAAGAAGGAAAATTTTTACCGGGGAAACGCAAGAATGCAAAGACTGCAAGTTACTGCTGTTATTCGTTGGATGTGGAACCTGCTCGACACAAAGTCGGTGGCTGGATCGGCTTTGGTTTCGGCGAGGCAAAGCCGGAACAAAACACCCCCACCTTGCAGTGCGGGCGTTTTTGCAGAGGCCGGTGCTTTTTAGCTAAGAAAGTTTCGCGCACCTGCGCCAGCGCATGAACTCCGCGCCGCCGGCGAGCAAAACCCCCGCCTCAGGCTCGATGAAAACTGAACACTGCAATCCGTGCAAACCTATCTGCCCTCGTGCAAATGGATGGATCGGATATCGCACGGGTCGAGCGGTTCGGGAACATCCAGCACTTCAGCATTGCGAACGATGCAGTTCTCCAATCGCCGCCCGTCGGCCAGTTCCACATCCACGCGCTGCCACCCCATCCCGGACTCAGGCAAATGCGCGAGCCGATCGATCCACTTCGCTGGAAGCGTCACACTCATCAGGCAGGAAGAGTTTGGGGACGAAGGCTGACCGTATCCGGCCCCGTGCCAACGCAGAAAATCACTTCGACACCTCCGCCGGGCTTTCCAAAATTTTCCTGAACGATGCCGCGTTTGATCAGCGTTTGTTCCATAGGTTTTATATCAAACACAAATACTGCAGGATCATCGTTAGGCAAAGCGTAACGCTGCACAGCCTCACTGCCGGTGCTGACGTTTTTGGAGTCCGCGAGGGTGGTTGCATAAGAATCGGGCAAAAGACTTCCCTGTTCCGTGATGCGATGATCGTTCTTGAATGTGCTGAACCGCACAAAAAGCGCCTCTTTCTCGCCATGGCGGCGTTATCTGATAAGTAGATTCCAATGCGCCCGTCGGATTTAGATCTCCCAAAGCTGGAAGCCGATCTCTGGGCGTCGGCGGACAATCTGCGGGCGAACTCGAAGCTGAGTTCGGCCGACTACTTCCTTCCTGTTCTGGGGATTATCTTTCTGCGCCATGCGGCCAATCGCTTCGATGAGGCGACGCGGCAGATTGAGGCGGACCAAGCCTCGGGGAAGATGCCGAAGCGCAAGCTCCAGCCGGCAGATTACGTGCGCCGCCGAGCGCTGTGGTTGCCGGAGGAGGCACGCTACGAACGCATCATGGCCAACGCCACGTCCGATCCTGCCGGGCTCCCGGCCTTGGTCACGCGGGCCATGACAGCCATCGAGGAGAGTTTCGAGCCGCTGCAAGGCGTGCTGCCGAAGGACTACGGCATTTTCGAGCCGAAGGTTCTTGAGGAGTTGATGCGTCAGTTCAACACGGAGCAGATCAAGCGCGCCACGGGCGACATCTTCGGGCGCATCTATGAATATTTCCTGGCCAAGTTTTCCATCCAGAAGGCCCACGACAATGGCGAGTTCTTCACGCCGCCGTCCCTCGTGCAGACTATCGTCAATGTCATCGAGCCTGACCACGGCACGATCTTTGATCCCGCGTGCGGATCCGGCGGCATGTTCGTGCAATCGAGCCACTTCATCGAGCACGAGGGCGGGGACACGGCGCGCAAGGTTGTTTTCTACGGCCAGGAAAAAGACCGCACCACCATCCGCCTCGCGAAAATGAACCTCGCCGTGCATGGCCTCGACGGAAAGTTTGCCGAGGGCATCACCTACTACGAAGACCACCACCAGCTTGTCGGCCAGTGCGACTTCGTCATGGCCAACCCGCCGTTCAATGTCGATCTCGTTGATGCCGAGCGCATCAAGACTGATCCGCGCCTGCCTTTCGGTCTGCCCGGCGTGAACAAAGACAAGCGCGTCTCCAACGGCAACTACCTCTGGATGTCCTACTTTTGGAGCTACCTCAAGCCCACCGGCCGCGCCGGTTTCGTCATGTCCTCCCAGGCCTCCAGCGCGGGCAATGACGAAAAAACGGTCCGCCAAAAGATGGTCGAGACCGGTGATGTGGATGTGATGATCTCCATCCGCGGCGGCTTCTTCTACACCCGCACCGTGCCGTGCGAACTGTGGCACTTCGACCGCAACAAGCCCGCCGAGCGTAAGGATCAGGTGCTCATGATTGACGCCCGCAGCATCGGCCAGCTCATGCCGGGTTCCCGCACGGTCCACGAGTTCACGCCGGAACAACTGCGCAACATCTCCGCCATCGTTTGGCTCTATCGTGGACAGCATGAGCGCTTCCTTGCGCTCGTGGCGGATTACTTCGCACGCCATGCCGATGAATGCGCCGCCGTGCCCGAGACCATCACCGCGTTTGAGACCGCGCTGGCCTCGCTGGATGAACCATTCGCCGCCTTGGCGAAAGTGAAATCACTCGCCGAGTCGCTGGCGGAATTTCGCGATGCACGGCGGGCTTACGAGAAAGACAGCAAAGCGCTGCTCGCCGACCTTGCCGCGTTCTCCAAGCAAATGGGCAAAAGCGCTCCGGCCACGAACGACAAGCAGCACACGGCTCGCCAAGCTTTAGATCCTCTCGCCGAGCGCGCCAAAGGTCTCATCAAGCAGATCGACCTTCTCTACAAACTCGCGTCGCGCGTCGCCGCGGCCGCGAATGAATCGGCGACGGACGCTTACGACCGGCGTGCCGTCGGCCGCCTTCTCAAGCAACTCGATGCCGCGCGCCATGCCGCGGTGAACCAAATCAAGCGTGCCACCTACTACCATCGTCAGATTGTCTGGTTGCAGGACCGTTTTCCTAAGGCCGAGATGCAAGCCGTGCCCGGACTATGCAAAGTCGTCACACGGCAGGAGATTGCCGCCAGCGATTGGAGCCTCACACCCGGACGCTACGTGGGCGTCGCACCTCCTCCCGTTGACGAGGATTTTGATTTCGAACAGGCCATCGCGGAAATCCATGAGGAACTCGCGGCGCTGAATGCGGAGGCAGTGGAGCTTGCGGGAACGATTCAGAGAAACTTGGAGGCTTTGTGAGGATGCGGTTCTCGACCTCTAAGCTTGTTGACGTCATAAGACTTCAACGTGGGCACGATCTGCCAGAGCGTTTGCGAAAAAAAGGCAGCATTCCTGTTGTTACTTCGTCGGGCGTCACCGGCAGCCATAGTGAAAGCAGGGCCAAAGCTCCGGGTGTCGTTACTGGACGATATGGCACTCTCGGGGAGGTGTTTTACCTCGAAGAGGATTATTGGCCTCATAACACTGTGCTTTATGTGGTCGATTTCCAGGGCACGCATCCTAAGTTTGCGGCATACTTCCTTCGCAGTGTTATAGGCAATTACAAAAGCGACAAAGCAGCAGTCCCAGGCATCGATCGTAACGTATTGCACGCAATGAATGTCCGCGTGCCACATCGGGATGTGCAGCCGCGCATCGCTTCAATTCTTTCCACCTACGACGAGGCGATCGAAAACAACCGGCGGCGGATGGCGCTTTTGGAAAAAGCGGCCCGATTGCTCTACGAGGAATGGTTCGTCCGCCTGCACTTTCCCGGCCACGAACACACTCCTGTCAAAGATGGTGTTCCGCAGGGCTGGGAGAATCATCGAGTCGGCGATGTCGCTGATTGCATAGGCGGCGGAACACCATCAAGCAAAGTCGCGAACTATTGGGAAAATGGAGAAATCCCATGGGTGACGCCAACGGATGTGACTCGAAACGACCATCTTGTGCTGATGGACACTGCCCGAAAAATTACAGACGCGGGCCTTGAGAACAGTTCAGCGAAACTGGTCAAAGCACACGCGGTGTTGATGACAAGCCGTGCATCAGTTGGATTTTTCGCGATCGCATATCGTGAAGTCTGCACCAACCAGGGCTTCATCTCAATTGTGGCCCACCAGCCTTCTCTGGCCCACTATTTGCTGTTTCACCTAAGACATCGCACTGACGAAATCCGGGCTATGGGTAGTGGTAGCACGTTTCCTGAGGTGAGCCGCGGCAAGTTTCGGGACCTTACAATCCTGCTTCCTCCGCAGCGTCTTTTTGAGGCTTTCGACGAGCAGGTCGCGGCGTTTTTGAAACAGATTCAAGTCCTCAAGGGCCAAAACCAAAAACTCCGCGCCGCGCGCGATCTGCTGCTACCTCGCCTGATGAGCGGCGAGATTGAAGTATGAGATCGCGGTGCCTAATCTGACGCATGCTTTACGAACGGCAAAAGCACCTGCTCGCACTGCTCGATGCGTTGGGCGGCGACGTGGGCGGTCAGGATTACCAAAAACTGCTTTTCCTTTATTGCCAAGAGCCGGGGGTGGAAGCGCCCTACGAATTCGTGCCCTACCGGTTCGGCGGATTTTCCTTCACGTCGTATGCCGATAAGCGCCGCTTGATTGAGCGCGGGCTGCTGGCCGATGACGAGCGGGCGTGGCGACTGACTCCCGAGGGCAAAGTTCAAGCAAAGGTCGCTACATCCCTGCGCATGGGCCTGGATCGTTTCGCCCAGACTCACGCCGCCTTGCGCGGCGACGCTCTTGTGGCCGAGGCGTATCGTCGTCATCCCTACTACGCCACCCGCAGTGAGATCGCCGGGCGCGTGTTGGCTTCGGATGCCGCCGCGCTGCGCGCCATCGAAACAGCCCGCCCTGCCGCCACTGCGCCGGGTCTTTGCACAATCGGCTACGAAGGCAGCACGCTGGAGAATTATCTCAACCGGCTGCTGCGCGCCGGCGTGACGCTGCTCTGCGATGTGCGGCGCAATCCGCTGAGCCGCAAATACGGTTTTTCCAAAGGCACGTTGAGCCATGCTTGTGAAAATGTAGGTATCCGCTACGAGCATCTTCCGGAACTCGGCATCGCCTCCGACCAGCGCCGCGAGCTGAACACGCAGGAGGATTACGACGCATTGTTCGAGGTATATGAACGCGAGAGCCTGCCACACCAAGCTGCCCCGCTGGCCCGCATCCGCTCGTGGATCAACGAGGGTTATCGCGTGGCGCTGACCTGCTTCGAAAAACTGCCGCACCAATGCCATCGCCACTGCGTGGCCGAAGCCTTGGAGCAAGTGGACCCGCAGAGATTGAAGCCCTTGCATTTGTAAGCCGGAACCAACGCCATGCCCAAAGAGCGCGTCCTGATCACGGTCAAAACGTATCCGACGCTCTCGCGCAAGTATGGCGAAACGGTCTGCACCGCCGGCTTGCGGGAGGATGGATCATGGGTGCGCATTTACCCGGTGCCTTTCCGTCGCCTCGGCGAGAAGGAGCAATACAGGAAATACGACTGGATCGAGTGCGATTTGGTGCGCAATGAAAAAGATCCCCGGCCCGAGAGCTATCACCCGACCGACCTGCGGCAGATCAAGAAAGTCGACCACCTTGGCACGGAAGACAAATGGCGCGGGCGCCGCAATGTTCTTTTAGGTCGCGGCAAGGTGTTCAAGCGGCTGGACTCGTTGATCAAGGACGCCAAAGCCAACAAGCGATCACTGGCCATCTTCAAACCCGCACGCATTTTGGATTTCGTATGGGAGGAGGAGGATCGGGAATGGGACGCGGAGAAGCTGGCCGAGATGCGAAACTTGGCCAGTCAGGGCGAGCTGTTCGACGAGGAAGCGTGGCGCAAAACTTTCAAGGTAATCCCCAAACTTCCCTACAGCTTTTCCTACCGCTTCGAGGACGCCGATGGCACCAAGAGCAAACTGCAGATTCTGGATTGGGAGATCGGCGCACTTTTCGACAAATGCCGCAAGGCGGCCCGGGGCGATGAAGAAGCTGCTCTCGCCAAGGTGAAACAAATGTATTTCGACAAATTCACCAAGACGGACCTGCATTTCTTCCTCGGAACGACGCAGAGCTTCCATCTGCGCGCCCCGAATCCTTGGGTCATCATCGGGGTGTTGCCGTTGCCGCACCAACTGCAGCAGGAGCTTTTCTGAATTGCCATGGTCACCGGCATCAACAGCGAAGACCGGCTGGTGCAAAAGACCTTTGCCGAGCACTTGGAGAAGGTGCTTGGTTGGGACAGCGTCTATGCGCACAAGCAGGAAACCTTCGGGGCCAACGGCACACTCGGACGCACAGACGACCGCGAGATCGTTCTGACCCGCGACTTGCGCCGGGCCTTGGAGGCGCTGAATCCGCAGTTGCCCGAAATCGCCCGCGAGCAGGCAGTGGAAAAACTAACGCGGGTGGATTTCGCGCGATCGCTGGTGCAACAAAATAAAGAGTTCCACGACTTCATCCGCAATGGTGTTCCGATGGAATGGCGCGACGAGCGCAACCTGGTGCACCATGCGCGGGCCCGGGTGATTGATTTCCAGAACGGCCGCGCGGCGGATGGGACGCCGCACAACCGCTTCCTCGCGGTGCGGGAGCTGACGATCCAAGGATTGCGCGTGCCGCACTACCGGCGACGGGCCGATCTCGTCTGCTTCGTGAACGGCCTGCCGCTGGTCTTCATCGAGTTGAAGGCGGTTTACCGCAACATGCGGGAGGGCTTCGACAACAACCTCACCGATTACCTCAGCGACACGAGCATCTGCCACGCGTTCGCACACAATGCTTTCATGGTTGTCAGCAACGGCGACCGGGCGCGCTATGGCTCGATCACCAGCAAATGGGAGCATTTTGCCGAATGGAAGCGGCAGGATGAAAGTGACCAAGGACGCGTGGATGCCGAGGTGCTGCTCAACGGCATGCTCGCGCCTGCCCGCCTGCTGGACATGGTGGAAAACTTCATCCTGTTCGACGACAGCAAGCCCGGCGGCACACGCAAAATCGTCGCGCGGAACCATCAGGTGCTGGGCGTCAATCGGGCGGTGGAGGCCGTGGAATATCAGGAACGACTCAAGCGTGAGTTCCCGCTGGACCGACGGAATGTGCATTACCCGTTCCCGGAGGACGTGCAACTCGCAGCGGAGCCAACAGCTGAAGCGAAGCTCGCGAAAAAAGATTCCGCCAAGGGCGACAAAATAGAGGCTCTGCCGCTGGTGCAAAGGGCGCACCCGGATCTCGGGAGGCTGGGCGTGTTCTGGCACACGCAAGGCAGCGGCAAATCTTACTCGATGGCGATGTTCGCCGAGAAAGTGCGGCGGCGGGTGCCCGGCAATTTCACGTTTGTTGTCATGACAGACCGCGACGACCTCGACGACCAGATCTGGCGCACGTTTGTCGGTTGCGGCTTGGTCGATCCGAAAACGACTCCCCGCGTTGCCTCGGGCCGCGATCTCAAGGCGACCCTGCAAAACAATCAAGGCTTCGTCTTCACACTCATCCACAAGTTCAACCAGCCAGTGGATGAAAGAGATCCTTACAGCCGCCGCGACGACATCATTGTGATTTCGGACGAAGCGCACCGCACCCAAGCGGGCAAGTTCGCGCGCAACATGCGCCTCGCGCTCCCCAACGCCTCGTTTATCGGCTTCACCGGCACCCCGATTTTCCGGCATGACCACCTGACCCGGAGGATTTTCGGCAGCTACATCTCCCGCTACGACTTCCAGCGGTCGGTGGACGATGGTTCGACGCGCAAGCTCATCTACGAAAACCGCGGCGAGAAGCTAGGCATCGCCCGATTGGATCTGAACGACCGCATCGCGGAGAAAATCGAGGAAGCCGAGTTGGATACCGACCAAACGGCGCTGTTGGAAAAGCTGTTGGGTCAGGACTACGAGGTCATCACCGCCGATGATCGCTTGGACAAGCTGGCCGAGGATTTCGTGGAGCACTGCACCGAGCGCTGGGAGTGCGGCAAGTCGATGCTGGTCTGCGTGGACAAAATCACCTGTGCCCGCATGCTGCAGCGCATCAAGCCGCGTTGGGAGGCAAAGAGAGCCAGGGTAGAGGCCATGTTGCCCGATTTGGAAGCGAAGGTCGCGGCAGCCACCGACCCTGACGAGACGGAGAAGCTGACCAAAGAACTCGGAAGACGCCGAGCACAGGCTCGCTGGCTAGATGAAACCTTGGTGCAAATCATTATCAGCGAAGCCCAGAACGAGGTGCGGGATTTCGCCAAGTGGGATTTTGACATCGTGCCTCACCGTGCCTTGATCAAGACCGGCTTTGAAACTCCGGACGGAAAACGCGTGGAGGTGGAGGATGCCTTCAAAGACCCCGATCACCCTTTCCGCGTCGCCATCGTCTGCGCCATGTGGCTGACCGGTTTCGATGTCGAATCGCTGCAGACGCTCTACATCGACAAACCGATGAAAGCCCACACGCTCATGCAGGCCATCGCCAGAGCCAACCGCGTCTATCCCGGCAAGGACTGCGGCGTGATCGTCGATTACAACGGCATGCTCAAGAGCCTGCGCGAAGCATTGGCCCAATATGCGGTCGGGGACAACGAGGCTGAGGAAAATCCCATGCCGGCCGTCCCGCTGGAAGAATATGTGCCGGCCTTGATCGAAGCGATCGAGGCGGCCGAGGCGCATCTGCGCGGGTTGGGATTCGAGCCGGAGCGACTGACCGATGCCAAAGGGTTCGCCAAGATCGAGGCTTTGCGGGATGCGGTGGACGCCTTGCGCACCACCGACGAAACGCAGCGGCGCTTCGAGATCATGGCGCGGGAGCTTTTTTCCCGGATGAAAGCGCTGATCCTCGAGCCCTCAGCGCGTCCCTACTATCAGCGCCACGACAACATCGAGGCCATCTACAAGAAGCTCAACGAGCATCGCGACACGGCAGATGTCACCGCACTGCTCAAAGAGCTTCATCTTATAGTCAACGAAGCAATCCGTGCCCAGAACGTGGGCGAGGATCATGCCGAAGGCCTGACGGTCGATCTCAGCAAAATCGACTTTGAAAAACTCCGGGAAGAATTCGCCAAGAAAGCCAGGCATCCCCATTCCACGCTCCATGACATCCGCGAGTTGGTGGAGAAAAAACTGGCCGCCATGCTGGAACGCAACCCGCTGCGCATGGACTTTTACAAAAAATACCAGTCGATCATCGCCGACTACAACCGTGAGAAAGACCGGGCGACAGTCGAGGCGACATTTGCAGAATTGCTCAAACTCGCAGGCGAGCTTGATGAAGAAGCCCAGAGGCATGTGCGCGAAGGATTGACCGAGGAGGAGTTGGCCATCTTCGACCTGCTGCGGGCGAAAAAAATGACGAAAAAGCAACGGGAGCGCGTCAAAGCCGCCAGCAAAGGCCTGCTCTCGAAAATCCGCGAACGGATCGCCTCTATGCCCCAATGGAGCAAGAACGCGGCAACCCAAGCCGATGTGCAAATGTGCATTTTGGATACGCTTTACGCTTCGCTACCACGCCCGCCTTTCACCGAGGCCGAAACGGAGCAGCTTGCCAGAGAAGTCTACGACTTTGTCTGGCAACAATCAGGGCGCCCAGTCGCAGCGTAAGGTCCGCCTACCGCCGTTTTTCCTTGAGGTAGCCTCGGCGCGGCGAACATTATCCGCAAAAAGAAAACCACCGCGACGGCGCGGCATCGCGGTGGAACACTGAAGTTTTTTGGTTTTCGTTTACGCGAAGCAGGGGCGACCGGAAGGGTTCAAATCAACCGGTCGCCTCTCTGCTTTTAGTTGTTGCCGACCGGCGCCTCGGCCGCAGCGGCCTTGCGGGTCAAGCCGGATGCCCTCTCACCCAACGGGATGTAACCCATCGCGCGGTAAAGCGCGGAGTTTTCCCCGTGGGCAGGATCGCCCTTCACGGCCGCAACAACCAACTTCAATTTCTCGTTGGTGTTGAGGTCCGCCTGAGCGCGGCGCCCTGCGGCGCCGGACAATTCGGCTTCCAGCTCGGCCGTGCGGATGCGCTCGGCTTTCGAGGGTTCGACGGCGGTGCGGAACTCCGCGAGGGTCATCCCCGCGAAAGTCGCCGTGGGAGCCAATGTCTCCCAAGCCGTGACCACTTCGTCCACCTTGCGCACGATGCGCGTCGGGTTCTTCAAGAAGCTAATCATGTCTTGCCTTTTTCCTTTCCCTTAAGGACCGGTGCGCCAGAGAGCCGACTTTCGACCTGCGAGCCGTTTGGTTTTGCGCCAATGCTGTCTGCCCGATCCTTAAAAACTTTTTGCTTGGATATTGTGTCCATGATGCAAATTTAGACGCTTTTGTTGCGTCTTCGTTCAAAATTTTTTACTTTTCTCTTTGAATGGCTTTTTTTGGCCACGATAAAGACCAAAACGGACTTGGTGGGGGCCACCACATAATCTGTTGCTGGCCCCACATGGTTGGTGCGCTCAGCAACATATTTCGTGGGACTGGCAACATGGCTTGTTGCTGGCTCCACAAGCTTCGTGGGGGCCACCACATACTTTGTGCGTGACGCAACATCGTTTGTTGCTGACTGCACAAGGCTTGTTGCTGGCCGCACCTGCTTCGTGGGAGCCACCACGAAGCTTGTGCAAACCTTTGTAAGGTCGTAAATCGACATAAATAATGGCGATGTCTCCGAATCAGAGTTGTTTCTCATGTGGGAATAAATACAGTGTTTTGACCAAGATGTCAACTCCCCCATTTCAAGCGGCTTCGGGCGGTTAGCAAAAATTATTAACCTTTTTAATTTGACAAAAGTCCAATTTGGAGCAAATTAGGGCGCTTTAATGCCTATGGAGACCAACCCTGCCAACGTGAAACGCACCCGCAGCCCGGCCTATCCGGCCATTGGCTTGCCCCAGGCCATGGAAATATTGGCCATTATTTTCCGCAACTTCCAAGGGCATGCCGCCCCCGTCGAGGCCGTCGGCGAGGCAGTGGGCATGAAAGCCGGCGGCAGCTCTCTCAACGTGCGCCTCGCCGCCTTGAAGAAATTCGAATTACTCGAGGAATTGGAGGGCGCCAAGGGTGCGGGCAAAAGCTACCGGGTCACCAATCTGGCCAAAGATCTTCTCGTCCTGCCCAAGGAATCACCCGAACGCAACGAAGCCCTGCGCAAGGCCGCGCTGATGCCGGTGATCTATGAAGCGCTGTGGACGAGGTTCGGTCCGGAACTGCCTTCGGACTCGCTCATCCGTGCCTACCTCGTGCGCGAGCGCAACTTCAACGCGCACCAAGTGGACGGCATGATCGCCGACTTCCGCGCCACGGTGGAGTTCGCAGGCTTGGGCAGCGAGACGCCAGCATTCGCGGCGGCACCGGCTGCGACCGAGAGTGAGACATTTGGCCAAACCGTCCAGCGCTACGCGACCATGCGCACCGTGCCGCCGACAACCACCTCCGCTCCCGGCAATGTCTTCACCATCCCGCTCGAAGACGGAAAATTCGCCACCATCCCCTACCCTATGTCACCGCAGACGTGGGATCTCTTCATGCAAACGCTCAAACTCTGGCAACCGCGTCTCGTTGCAGACAATCCGGTCGAGTGAAATGACGGCGTTCGGAAGCCAGTCAATCTCACAGAGGCGCAGAGAGCGCTGAGGAAAACCGACAAAGACTCCGTGCTCTCCGTGCCTTGGTGAGAGCCATCACTCCGAATCCAAGTTTGCGATGCATGCGCCCGCACGCTATCCTCCTTCGATGAGCGTCGAACAAATCGAGCAGGAAGTAGCCAAGCTGGAGCGGGATCAGTTCGCTCGTTTTTCGGCGTGGTTCGAGAAGTTTCGTGCCGACGCTTGGGACCAGCAGATCGGCCGTGACGCGGAGGACGGAAAGTTCGACGCAGTGTTCGCCGAAATCGATGAGGAGCTGAAGCGCGGCGAGATCCGTCCGCTGTGAAGCACCTCGCACGGAAATCCTTCTGGGAGCACTATGATCGCCTTCCCAAGAAGATCAAAGCGCTGGCCGATAAGAATTTCGAACTGCTCAAGCACGATCCACGGCATCCCTCTTTGCAACTGAAGAAGGCCGGACGCCTGTGGTCGGCGCGTGTTGGTTTGGACTTCCGGGTCTTGGCCTATGACTCGTCGGCGGGGCTGGTTTGGTTTTGGATCGGCCCACACGACGAGTATGAGCGATATTTGAACACACTCGGTCGCTGAGCCAAGCGAGCCAAGAGCACTGACTCACTTTGCCGACGTCAAAACGGCATCCACACCAAAAAAAGTCCGCCAATATCTCGCAAGGCGCAAGCGAAGCGGCTGTATCCTCTGCGATACAGTCCCGGGCGCCGCGACGCAGCCACGGAAGAAAAGCGCCGCAACCCTCTCGGGCAGGGCCATGGCGAACAGGAATCCGCTTCTGCAAAGAAAAACGCCGTCCTGCGCGGGCGGGACGGCGTTTGCGAGGAAGAAAGTTTTTCCTTCTTAGCGCGAGTAGAGTTCGACGACGAGCTGCTCGTTGACGACCGGGGCGATTTCGTCGCGGGTCGGGATGCGCGAGACGGTGCCGCTGAAGTTGTCGCGATCGACGACGAGCCAATCGGGCACGGTGCGGATCTGCGTGGCTTCCATCTGGCGCGCAGCCAAGGCACGGGGCTTGGGTGAGTCCTTGATCGCGACCACATCACCGGGCTTGAGGTTGGACGACGAGATGTCGCACTTGCGCCCGTTGACCTTCACATGGCCGTGCGAAACCATCTGGCGCGCGGCGGTGCGGGTGCGGGCGAAGCCGAGCCGGTAAACGATGTTGTCGAGACGGGTTTCGAGCAGTTGCAGGAGCGTTTCGCCGGTGATGCCGCGGCGGGAGAGCGCGGTTTCGAAGTAGCGGCGGAATTGGCGCTCGAGCACGCCGTATTGCGCTTTGAGCTTTTGCTTCTCGGCAAGGGCAAGGCCGTATTCCGAGGTCTTGCGGCGCATGCCTTTTTGTCCGTGCATGCCGGGCGGGTAGCTGCGGCGCTCGAAATGCTTGGGCGAGCCGACGAGAAATACGCCGAAGCGGCGGCTCAATTTGGTCTTGGGTCCGGTGTGACGTGCCATAGGAAGAGTTTACAGTTTGAAGTGTTCAGTTTTCAGCCAGGGCATTACACGCGGCGGGCTTTCGGCGGACGGCAGCCGTTGTGGGGAACGGGTGTGACGTCCTTGATGACAGTGATTTCGAGGCCGATGGCTTGCAGCGCGCGGATGGCGGATTCGCGTCCGGCACCGGGACCTTTGACACGAACTTCAACTTCCTTGAGTCCGTGCCCCATGGCTTGGCGCGCCGCATCCTGCGCCACGAGCTGTGCGGCGTAGGCCGTGCTTTTGCGCGAGCCTTTGAAGCCGACTTTGCCGGCGCTGGACGCCCCGAGGACGGAGCCGCGCGGGTCGGTGATGCTGACGATGGTGTTGTTGAAGGTGGCCAGCACGTGGGCAATGCCTTGGGTGACGTTCTTGCTGCCCTTGGCCTTGACGATCTTGGGCGGAGCGACGGGTGCGTCGAGAGAAAGAATGTCGTCGCCCGACTGGGGCGCGGCGGCTTCGGCGGCTTTGGCTTCGCCTTCTTTTTTCTTCGCTGTTTTGCCCTTGGTGGCTTTCGGCTTGGCGGCCTTTTTCTCGGCGGGCTTCGCCTCGGCGGCAGCGGCTTCCTTGGCCTCGACAGCTTTGGTCTCGGGCGCCTCGGGATGATGCTCGGCGGTTTCTTCCTTCCGCTTGGCGTCCTGCGATTCGTTGTTGGTTTCTTCGCTCATTTTACGTGGGGCTTAGACTTTGCCGGCCTTGGCGTCCGGGTTCTTCTGCACGCCGACCGTCTTGCGCGGCCCCTTGCGGGTGCGGGCGTTGGTCGAGGTGCGCTGCCCGCGCACGGGCAGGCCGCGGCGGTGACGTATGCCGCGGTAACAGTTGATCGCCTGCAGGCGCTTGAGGTTGCCCTGCAATTCGCGGCGGAGGTCACCCTCGATGAGGATGCCGTTGCTGGTGATGACGTGGACAATCTGCGAGATCTGCTCGGGCGAGAGATCTTTGGCGCGGAGGTTGGGGTCGATGGAAGCTTCGGCGAGGACGCGTTTGGCGACGGTCGGCCCGATGCCGTAAATATACGGCAGGGATGCTTCGATACGTTTATTGGGCGGAATTTCCACCCCGAGGAGGCGTGGCATAAGCGTGTTATCCTTGTCTTTGTTTGTGGCGTGGGTTTTTGCAAACAACGCGCACGACGTTGTTCCGCCGGATGATCCGGCAGCTCTCGCAGAGGCGCTTGACTGAAGCTCTTACTTTCATCGGTTTGGTCCTTTTATTTCTTGCGGTAGGTGATGCGTCCCTTGCTCAAGTCATAAGGAGACAACTCCAGCATGACCGAATCACCCGGCAAAATGCGAATGAAGTGCAGGCGCATCTTGCCCGAGATGTGTGCGAGGATACGGTGTCCGTTTGGCAATTCCACCCGGAACATCGTATTCGGCAACAACTCGACAACCTTGCCTTCTACTTCAATAGCGTCTTTTTTCGCCATGTCAAAACTTCTGGTTGATCTTTTGTAACCAGCACAGTGTGTTCAAAATGCGCCGAGGGCAGGCCGTCGGCCGTGACTACGGTCCATTTGTCCTCCAGCACGCGCACGGCGCTGGCCCCGAGGTTGATCATCGGCTCGATGGCCAAGGTCATGCCGGGTTTGAGCTTGGGACCCCGGCCGGGCTTGCCGTAGTTCGGGATCTGGGGCTCTTCGTGGAGTTTTCGTCCGACCCCGTGACCGACGAATTCGCGGACCACGGAATAGCCATGGGCCAAGGCGGCTTGTTCGATAAAAGCGGAAATGTCCCCCACCCGTTTGCCGGGCCTGACGTGCGGGATGACGTCGTGGAGGATGCGTGCCGTGTGCTCGACGAGTCCATCCACCGCGGGAGGCACGACACCGAGACGTATGGTGGTGGCGTTGTCGCCGATCCATCCGTCTTTGACGATGCCGACATCGAGTTTGAGGATGTCCCCGTAGGCGAGGCGCCGGTCGCCGCCGATGCCATGCACGACCTCTTCGTTGACGGAGACGCACAGGTTGCCGGGGAATTTGCGGTAGCCGAGAAAGGCGCTTTTGGCCCCGGCCTCGGCGATGAAATCGGCGCAAGCTTCGTCGATGTCGCGGGTCGCCATGCCCGGCGTGACGAGATTTTCCAATTTGTCCAAGACTTCGGCCGCGACCCGGCAGGCTTTGCGCATTGCCTCGATCTCGCGCTCGTTCTTGATCGGGATCATCGAGGAAAGAAAAGGAAACCGGTCTGACACGGACGAATGCGGCTCCTAGCGCCCGCTGGCGAGATAAGCCGCGGTGCCGGCGATGACGAGAATGGCGATGCCCGCCCAGATCCACACGAGAGCGTTGGAGGAAATGACGCGACCCGCGCCTCCCGAGGTGCGCTCGAAGCGTCCGCGCAATTTGCCGCGGCGCAGGAAGCCGTCATAGTGGCGCTGCAAAAGATAGGTCTCGACCTGGCGCATGGTGTCGAGGGTGACACCCACGATGATGAGCACGCCGGTTCCGCCGAAGAACTGTGCGGTCATGTAGGGCACGTTCATCTGCAGCGAGAGCAGCTGCGGCAGGACGGCGATGGCCGTGAGGAAAATCGCACCCGCGAAAGTCAGCCGGGTCATGGTGTAGTCGAGGAAGTCGGCCGTGGGTTTGCCGGGACGCACGCCGGGGATGAAGCCGCCGTATTTCTTGAGGTCGTCGGCGATCTGCGCCGGCTGGAACTGCGTGGCCACCCAGAAATAGCTGAAGAAGAAAATCATCCCGCCGAAGAGCACGTAATGCGGCCAGCCGGTGGCGAGCATCGAGGACAGCTCGCTGGCCCAACGCTGCGACGGGAAGGCCATGTTCAAGATCGTGGACGGGAAGAGGAGGATGGCCTGCGCGAAGATGATCGGCATGACGCCCGCGTAGTTGACCTTGAGCGGCATGTATTGCGTCTGCCCGCCGTAGACTTTGCGCCCGACGACACGCTTGGCGTATTGCACACTGATGCGGCGTGTGGCCTGCGTCACCGCGATGACCGCGGCTATGACAATGATGAGGAATGCGATGAGAAGAACGAGAACGACCGGGCTCATCGCGGCCACCTCGCCACCGGAAGGAACGAACGTGCGCCATGCCTGGATGAGGCCTGCGGGCAGCTGCGCGAGGATACCCACGGTGATGATGATGGAAATGCCGTTGCCGATGCCGCGCTCGGTGATCTGGTCACCGAGCCAGACAAGGAACATGGTTCCCGCAGTGAGCGTGATGACGGTCAGCAGGCGGAATCCCAAGCCCGGGTCGGACACCAGCGGGATGCCGAGGCGGTTGATGGTGTCGGTGATGCCGGGAAGGAACGGGTTCGATTGCGGGCTCTCGAACGAAAGCGCCAACAGGTAACCCTGGAAAATGCAGAGAACGATCGTGAGGTAGCGTGTGTATTGGGAAATCTTCTGGCGGCCGCCGTCCTCGCGGGCCAGGCGTCCGAGCTTGGGAATCACCGCAGTCATCAGCTGCAGCATGATCGAAGCGCTGATGTAGGGCATGATGCCGAGCGCGAAGATGGCCGCGTGCCCGAGGGCGCCACCGCTGAAGAGGTTGAAGAGCGCGGCCACGCCGCCCCCCGCCTGCGCATCGGCCACATTAAGGAACCACTGGCGCAAGACCTCGACATTCACGCCCGGAGTCGAGATCACCGAACCGGCGCGGACGATGACGACCATCGCCAGGGTGAAGAGCACGCGTTGCCGCAGCTCCGGGATTTTGAAGATGTTGGTGAACGCGGAGATCATGGCAGTGGAGCGGTCATTTCGTCGCCGGCGCCGGTCGTGCCCCCTTGTCTGCCGCGATCATCCGATCAGGAAATCCGGCCGCCTGCGGCTTCGATCTTGCGCTTGGCCGCCTCGCTGAATTTGGCGCCGGTGATGGTGACTTTCTTGGTCAATTCGCCGCGGGCGAGGATTTTCACGCCGTCGATGGTCCCGCGCACAAGGCCTTCCTTGCGGAGGGCGGCTTCGTCGATGGTTGCTCCGTCGGCGAAGTCGTTGAGGTCATCGAGGTTGACGATGGCGTAGCGGAGCTTGAATGCGGCGTTGTTGAATCCGCGCTTGGGCAAACGGCGGATGAGCGGCATTTGTCCGCCTTCGAATCCGAGGCGGATGCTGCCGCCGGAGCGGGCTTTCTGGCCCTTGTGGCCTTTGCCGCTGGTCTTGCCGCGGCCGGAGCTTTCGCCGGAGCCGAGGCGCTTGCGGCGTTTTTTCGAGCCGGGACGGGGTGAGAGATTGTGCAGTCGCATGGTGGTCAGGCGGTGGCGACTTCGGCCGCCGCTTCCGCTTTGGTGGTCTTGGTTTTGATGCCGCGCACACGGAAGATTTCCTCGCGCGGACGGAGTTTCGAAAGGGCTTCGAGGGTCGCTTTGACCACGTTCGCGTGGTTGTTCGAGCCGAGCGATTTGGCCAGCACGTCGCGGATGCCGACCGCTTCACAGACGGCGCGCACTCCGCCGCCGGCGATGATGCCGGTGCCGGGAGAGGCGGGACGGAGCAGCACGCGGCCGCCGCCGAATTCGCCGGTCACCTCGTGCGGGATGGTGTTTTCGGCGAGCGAGAAATTTTTCATGGCTTTGCGCGCGGAGTCCGAGGCTTTACGGATGGCCTCGCTGACTTCCTTGGCTTTGCCGAACCCGCAACCGACGCGGCCTTTGTGGTCACCGGTGACGATGAGCGCGCTGAAGCTGAAACGGCGTCCGCCCTTGACGACTTTGGCGCAGCGGTTGATGAAAACGACTTTCTCGACCGTATCGGACGGTTCTTTGGGTTCTTTGGGTCCGCGGTTGTCGCGGCGTCCGGTGTTGCGTGCGTTAGGAGGCATGGTCTTTTTAGAATTCGAGGCCGGCTTCGCGCGCGGCGTCGGCGAGGGCTTTCACTTTGCCCATGTATTGGAAGCCGCCACGGTCGAAGACGACTTTGGAAATGGATTTCTTCTTGGCGCGGTCGGCCACGAGTTTGCCCACGCTCTGCGCGTTGGCCACGTTGGCGCCGGCTTTGGCTGCTTTTTCCTGCGTGCTGGCCGCGGCGAGGGTCACGCCCTTGGTGTCGTCGATGACCTGCGCGCGGATGTGGCGGCCGGAGAAGTTGACCGCGAGGCGCGGACGCTCGGCGGTGCCGGAAACTTTTTTCCGGATGCGCTTGTGGCGGAGTTGGATGCTGTCGTGGCGTGTCATGGCGGTTACTGGACGGTTTTGCCTTCCTTGCGGCGGACTTGCTCGTCGGCATAACGCACGCCCTTGCCCTTGTAAGGCTCCGGCGGGTAGTAGGCGCGGATGTTGGCCGCAACCTGACCGACGAGCTGGCGGTCGATGCCTTCGATGACGAGCTTGGTGTTTTCGTTGACCGTGATCTTGATGTCCTTGGGAATTTCGAAAATCACGGGATGCGAGAAGCCGAGCGAAAGATTGAGTTTCTGCCCCTGCACCGCGGCTTTGAAGCCGACGCCCTGGATCTCGAGGTTGCGGGTGAAGCCGCTGCTCACTCCGGTGACCATGTTGTTGATGAGAGCGCGAGCGAGACCGTGGAGGGCGCGGACTTGGCGGTTTTCGGACTTGCGCTCGAGTTTGAGCGCTTCGCCTTCGACCTTGCCTTCGATGCCCTCGGGCAGGCGCCAGGAAAGTTTGCCTTTCGGACCCTCGACCTGCACGGAGCGATCCGCGCCGACGTTGACTTTGACTTTTGCCGGGAGGGTGACGGGTTTGTTGCCGATGCGTGACATTTCAGTTCCTCCTTACCAAACAAAGGCGAGCAATTCGCCGCCGACTTTCTGACGGCGCGCCTCGCGCCCGCTGAGCACCCCGCGCGGGGTGGAGATGATGGAAATGCCCATGCCGCCGAGAACCCGCGGGATGTCGTCGGCGCCGACGTAGCGGCGAAGGCCGGGGCGGCTGACGCGCTTGAGGCCGGTGATGGCCGGGGTCTTGTCGGAGAACTTGTTGACGATGCGCAGGTGCGGGCGCCCTTCGGATTTCACCTCGAAGTCCGCGATGTAGCCTTCCTTTTTGAGGATGGCGGCCATGTCGGCCTTGAGACGGGAATAGGGCACGAGCAACTCGGCCTTGCGGGCGCGGCTGGCGTTGCGCAGGCGGGTGAGGAGGTCGGCGATGGGATCGTTGGAGGTCATCAGGATTTCTTGTCGGCGGGTTTCTTGGCGCGGTCGGTGAACGGCATGCCGAGTTCGGCGAGCAGCGACTTGGCCTCCTCGTCGGTGCGGGCCGTGGTCACGATGGTGACGTCGAAACCGACGCTGCGCTTGATCTTGTCGAGTTCGATCTCGGGAAAAATGCTCTGGTCGGCGACGCCGAGAGTGTAGTTGCCCTGACCGTCGAAGGCTTTCGGCGAAATACCGCGGAAGTCGCGGATTTTCGGAAGCGACATTTTGATCAGGCGCTCGAGAAACTCATACATGTTGCGACCGCGAAGGGTGACCTTGGCACCGATCGGCTGGTCCTTGCGCAGCTTGAAGTTCGAGATGCTCTTCTTCGACTTGGTGCGCACGGGCATCTGCCCGGTGATGGTCTTCAGCTCATTGACCGCGATCTCCAGCGCTTCTTTTGTGTCCTGCGAGGAACCGATCGAGGTGTTGACCACGACCTTGGAAACGCGCGGGATCTGGTGCGGGTTGCTGTAGCCGTGCTTCTGCTGGAGCGCCGGCACGACCTTGGCGGTGTATTCTTTGTAAAGTTCGACTTCCATGGGTTACTTCGCCTTGGCCTTCGTCTTGGGCTTGGCGTCCTCCTTCTTGGCGGCCTCGATCCGTTTCACGTTGGAAATGTGGATCGGGCCTTCTTTCTGCACGACGGCACCGTTCGGGTGTTCCTGTGATTTGCGCGTGTGCTTCTTGATCATGCGCACCCCTTCGATGAGCACCTGGTTCTTGCCGCGGATGACTTGCAGCACTTTGCCCTCGGCACCCCGGTGGTTGCCGGTGATGACGCGGACGATGTCGTTCTTGCTGACGTGTGTTTTGACGCGGTTCATAGCACCTCCGGAGCGAGGGAAACGATCTTCATGAAATTCTTTTCGCGCAGTTCGCGGGCCACGGGACCGAAGATGCGGGTGCCGCGCGGATTGAGATCCTTGTCGATGATGACGATGGCATTGGTGTCGAAGCGCAGGGCCGATCCGTCGGGGCGCCTGAGCGGCTGGCGGGTGCGGACAATGACGGCGCGGACGACCTCGCCTTTTTTCACCGTGCCGCCCGGGGAAGCCTCCTTGACGTTGGCGGTGATGACATCACCGACACGGGCGAAGGCGGATTTTTTGCCGATGACGCCGATCATGGTGGCCATGCGGGCGCCGGTGTTGTCGGCTACGTCGAGACGGGAGCGGAGCTGGATCATGGCGGGCTTAGTGTTTGATGATTTCGACGAGGCGCCAGCGCTTGGTCTTGCTCAGCGGGCGGGTTTCCGCGATGCGCACGGTGTCGCCTGTCTTCGCCTCGTTTTTGGCGTCGTGGGCGTGAAATTTGGCAACCTGCTTGACGATCTTGCCGAAGCGCGGGTGCGGGACGCGGCTGACAGTCCGGACGACGACGGTTTTGTCCATCTTGTCCGAGACGACCTCGCCCACGAGGGTTTTGCGGATCCCGCGCGCGGCGGGGGCGGTGGTGGTGGCGGTGTCGCTCATGATTTGGCTGCTGCTGCTTTGATTTTTTGCGAGAGGAAGGTCTCCACGCGGGCGGCCTCGCGGCGCAGCGTGCGGATGAGGGACGGCTTCTCTAGCTGTCCGCTCTGCTGCTGCAGGCGGAGGTTGAAAATTTCGTGGCGCAGCTCGCGCTTGCGGCCGCGGAGTTCATCCACGCTGAGTTCGGCGATTTCCTTGGTCTTCATGGCGTCAGGATGCGTGGTGGCGGGTGATGAACTTGGTGCGGATCGGCAGCTTGTTGGCCGCGAGGCGCAGGGATTCGCGGGCGACGCTCTCAGGAACGCCGTCCAGCTCGAAAAGGATGTTCCCCGGACGCACGACGGCGACCCAGTATTCGGGCGCGCCTTTGCCTTTGCCCATTCGGGTTTCGGGCGGACGCGCGGTGACGGACTTGTCGGGGAAAATGCGGATCCAGAGTTTGCCTTTGCGCTTCATGTTGCGCGTGAGAGCCACACGGGCGGCCTCGATTTGCACGTTGGTGATCCAAGCGCGGTCGAGCGTCTGCAGCCCGAATTCGCCGAAGTCGATGTTGGTGTTGCGCGACGCGGTTCCCTTGCGGCTTCCCCGCTGGGACTTCCGGAACTTCACGCGTTTGGGCATCAAGGGCATGGCGGTATCTCCTTAAATTCTTATTGGACTCCGGCGGGAGCGGGGGCCGGCGCGCTTTCGGCGGCGGGTTTGTCCTCGCGGACGGAAACTTTCGGGGCGGCTTCTTCCGCTTTGCAAATCCAGCATTTGATGCCGATTTTGCCGGCCGTGGTCTCGGCCTCGGCGAAACCGTAGTCGATCGGAGTTCGCATGGTGTGGAGCGGCACTTTGCCCTCGCGATACCATTCGGTGCGGGCGATTTCCGAACCGCCGAGACGTCCCGAGCAGCGGATTTTGATGCCGAGCGCACCCTGCTCCATGGCAATCTGCACGGCCTTTTTCATCGCGCGGCGGAAAGAAATGCGGCGCTCGAGTTGTCCTGCCACGCTCTCGGCGACGAGCTGGGCGTCGGTCTCGGGCGAACGGATTTCCTGGATGTCGATCTTGACCTGGCGGTCACCGCTGAGCGCGGCGACTTCCTTGGTCATGGTCTCGATCTCCGACCCCTTGCGGCCGATGACCAAGCCCGGGCGGGCGGTGTAGATGGTGACGCGAAGGCTGTTCCAGGCGCGCTCGATGACGATCTTCGAGACAGCGGCCTGACGAAGCTTCTTCTTGAGGTATTGGCGGATCTTGAGATCGGCGTGGAGATGGTCGGCGAACTCCCTGCGCGGGGCATACCACTTGGATCCCCAGTCGCGGGAGACGGGGAGGCGGAAGCCTATCGGATGAACTTTTTGTCCCATGGTGTTATTTGGTTTCCTCCGCGGCGGGTGCGGCGGTCTCGGCCGGCGCAGGTGATTCGGCGGCCGGCTTGCTCTCTGATTTGACCGCGGCGGTTTTCTTCTTCGCCGCGGGTTTCTTGGAAGCGGTTTTTTTCTTCCCGGCTTTTTTCGACTCGCGGGTTTTGATCTCGATTTCGTCGCTGACGATAATGCGGATGTGGCTGGTGCGTTTGCGGATCGGGCCGGCGCTGCCGCGGGCCTTGGGCTGGAAACGCTGCAAGGTCGGCCCCTCACCCACCACGGCTTCACGGACCACGAGGGCTTCGGGGCGCGCCTGATGGTTGTTCTCCGCGTTGGCGACGGCGCTCTTGAGCGTCTTGGCAACGAGCACGGCGGCCTTCTTCGGCGTGAAGGCGAGCAGATCGAGGGCCTGCTGCACGGGCAGTCCCTGGATCTCGCGCGTCACCTCGCGCGCCTTGAAAGGCGAGATGCGGGCGAATCTGTAGATCGACCTGGTTTCCATGTTGTTAAATTTTTATTGGTTTGGGTTTTTCCTATCTTCGGGTGTCCACGCGGAGGCGGTCACCCGTTTTGATCGGGTCCTCTTCGGAGACGAGATTCTGGATGACGGCGCCGCTGATGCGGTCGCGCACGTCGATGACGCGGACTTCGCCGACCCGGCGGTTGTCGCGCCATACTTGGAAAGGCATCCCGATCTTAACGCCGGCTTCGCGGCCGATATTGGCCACCACGAGCGCGAACTCGGGTTTGACCTCGACCACGGCGGCATCGGTGAGCGTGGCTCGCGCGGCCTGCGCGTCGAGATCGTCGGTGGCGCCGACGCCGAGCATGCGGTCGGCGGCGCGCAGTTCACTTTCAAGCGAGGCGCGGGCCTCGGCCTGCGCGGTCTGGTTGCGTTTGATCGTTTCGAGCAGCTCTTTGGCTTCGGCGCCGGCCACGGCGTCGGATTTTTGCGCCGCCTTGGCTTCGAGTTTCCTGATGAAAGCATCGCCGTCGTCGTTGTCGGACGTCTCCACGCTTTTGAGGAAGACTTGCACGCTTTCCGCAAGCCCGAGAAGACGCTCGAGGAGCAACGCGTTTTCTTTCTGCTGGCGCGTGAGTTCGTTCACGGTGGAAAGCAGGCGTTCCTCGATATCCCCGTCGCTTTTGCTTCCGGGCGCAAGCGCGTCGAATTTGGCCTGCAAATCCTCGGCTTGGCGCTTGAAGACCTCGGCCTCGCTGTTGGCGAGGGCCAGGCTTTCGGTAAGGCTGCGGATCGACTCCCGCGCGAGCAGGAGCTGTTCGTTGAGGCGCGCCGTTTTCGCGGCGTCCCCAGAATCCCGGTCTGTCAAAGAACTGCGGCTTTGAGCGGCGGCGTTCCCGGCGAGGGTGATCGTTAGACACCCGGCCAGGACGAGCCTGCCGAACGAGGCCACGTTTATTTCGTCACTTTCGCCGTATGCGATCCGTGTTTCTTGAAGATGCGCGTGGGCGAGAATTCGCCGAGCTTGTGCCCGACCATGTTCTCAGTGACGAAAACCGAATTGAAAATTTTCCCGTTGTGAACGAGGAACGTGTGACCGACGAAGTCCGGCGTGATCATCGAGCGGCGCGACCAGGTTTTGATCGGCTTTTTGGAGCCGCCTTCGTTTATGCGGTCGATCTTTTCGAGAAGGTGGGCTTCGACGAACGGCCCTTTTTTGAGTGATCTGCCCATGGCTTAATTCTTCTTCTTGCTCTTGCGACGCTCGACGATGAAGCGGTCCGACGGCTTGTGTTTCTTGCGGGTTTTGAATCCTTTGCTCAGTTGGCCCCACGGGCTGACCGGGTGCTGGCGTCCGCCGCCGCCTTTGGATTTGCCGTTGCCGCCGCCCATCGGGTGATCGATGGGGTTCATGACCATGCCGCGCACAGTCGGGCGGATGCCGAGCCAGCGCGAACGGCCGGCTTTGCCGCCGGAGACGTTCATGTGGTCGGTGTTGCCGACTTGCCCGATCGTCGCGTAGCACGCGCCGACGATTTTGCGGATTTCACCGCTGGGCATTTTGACCAGCGCGTAGCCGGCCTCGAAGTTGTTGAGGAATGCTTGCTGGCCGGCGCTGCGCGCAACCTGACCGCCGCGACCGGGAACGATCTCGATGTTGTGGATGGCCGAGCCGGGCGGGATGCGCTCCAGCGGCAGAGAATTGCCGAGTTCGGGAGCGGCCTCGGGACCGGACGAAACTTTCATGCCGACTTTGAGACCGTCGGGCGCAAGGATGTAGGCCTTCTCGCCATCGGAGTATTGCAACAGGGCGATGCGGGCGGTGCGATTCGGGTCGTATTCGATCGCGACAACGTCGGCGGACACACCGTGCTTGCGGCGTTTGAAGTCGATGAGGCGCAGCTTGCGCTTGTGGCCGCCGCCGATGTGACGGCAGGTCAGGCGACCTTGGTTGTTGCGGCCGCCGGTGCGCTTGCGCGTGGTGACCAGGCTCTTCTCCGGCTTCTTTTTGGTGATCTCCTCGAAGGACGGGAGGACTTTGAAGCGCGCGGACGGCGTGAGCGGGCGGAAAGTTTTGAGTGCCATGGCGTGTGATCTCCTTAGACGAGGTCGAGTTTTTCGCCCTCCTTGAGCGTGACGATGGCCTTCTTCCAATGCGGACGGCGGCCGAAGTCGGCGCGGCGTTCGCGCTTTTTCTTGCCGGCGTAGTTGGCGGTGTTGACCGAAGCGACTTTCTTCTGGAAGAGGCTCTCGATGGCCTGCTTGATCTCGAGCTTGTTGGCCGCGGGATTGACCTCGAAAACGTATTTGTTCCCCTTTTCGGTGAGGTGGGCCGCCTTCTCGGTCAGGCGGACGGTGCGGATGATGTCGAAGGGTTCTTTCATGCTGCCGTCCTTTCGGAAATTTTGGCGAGGGCGTCGCCGGTCACGAGAATTTTGTCGTAGCGGAGCAGGTGCTCCGGGTTCACATCGGCCGCGCTGACGAGCAACACGTTGCCCACATTGCGCGCGGCGCGGAAGGTCGTCTCCTCGAAGGCGGGCGAAACGAGCAGGACATTGCGAGCGTCCTTGGCATTCTTGCGGACGTAGGCAACAAACTTGGCCGTCTTGCCGTCCGGAACCGAGGGGGCTTCCACCAAGAGAACATCGCCGGCGAGAATGCGAGCGCTGAGCGCTTTGCGCAGGGCCAGCTTGCGCACCGACTTGGGAGTTTTCTTCGAATAATCGCGGGGCTTGGGTCCGAAGACCACGCCGCCCCCGCGCCAGATGGGCGAGGATTTGTAACCGGCACGGGCGCGGCCCGTGCCTTTCTGGCGCCAGGGTTTGGCACCCGAGAGATTGACGTCGGCCTTCGTCTTGGTGTTGGCCGAACCGGTGCGGCGGTTGGCGCGCAGGGCGGTGACCACATCGTGGACAGCCTGCGTGCCTTTGCCGTTTTCAATGATGGCGATGTTGGCCTTCTTGGCCTCGGCGGCGGTGAGAACTTTGGCGCTCATGGCTTACTTGGTCTTGGCGGCAGATTTTTTCTTGGCCGGGCGGACAACAACATAGGTGCCCTTCGCGCCGGGGACCGCACCGCTGACGAGGATGATGCCGTCTTCCTCGCGGACTTGGATCACTTGGAGATTCTGCACGGTAACGCGCTCGTCGCCCATGTGCCCGGGCATGCCTTGGTTCTTCCAGACCCGGCCCGGCGTGGAGCGGTTGCCGATGGCGCCGGTGCGGCGGTGCATCATGGAACCGTGGCTGGCGGGCTGGCCTTGGAAGTTGTGCTTGCGCATCACGCCCTGGAAGCCCTTGCCCTTCGATTGGCCGATGACGTCGACAAACTGTCCGACTTCGAAGGTGGTGACGGGAACGTCCGCCCCCGCATCCAACGCGGCGCCGCGGAACTCGCGGATGAATTTCTTCGGCGACGACGAGGTTTTCGCAAAGTGACCGTTCTGCGCCTTGCTGACGCGCGAAGCTTTCTGGTCGTCGAAACCGACCTGCACCGCGACATAGCCGTCGGTGTCCGCGGTTTTCACCTGCAGGACTTTGTTTCCCGCGGCGGCGATGACCGTGACCGGCGTTGACACGCCCTTGTCGTTGTAGACGCGGGTCATGCCGAGTTTTTTACCGAGTAGTCCGAGGCTCATGTTTACGACTAAATTTGGATGTTGATGTCGACACCGGCCGGCAGGTTGAGGCGGCGGAGTTCGTCCACCGTTTTGGCGGTGGGGTCGATGATGTCGAGAAGACGCTTGTGGGTGCGGCGCTCGAACTGATCCATCGACTTTTTGTCCACGTGCGGGGAGCGGTTGACGGTCCAGCGCTCGATTTTGGTCGGGAGCGGCACGGGGCCGGCGACGGCGGAGCCGCTGCGCTTGGCTGTCTCGACGATCTCGAGGACCGAGCGGTCGAGCAGCATGTGGTCGAATGCCTTGAGGCGGATGCGTATGCGTTGTGCGGCCATGGTCGTTATTTCTTCTGGCTGTCGAGGACGGCAGCAAGAACCTGCGCCGGCACTTGTTCGAAATGCGAGGGCTCCATCGAGTAGGAGGAGCGACCTTTGGAAAGCGAGCGGATCGCCGTGGCGTAACCGAACATCTCGGCCAGCGGCACGTCGGCGGTGACGGTGCAAAGATTGCCCTTCGTCTCGATGCCCTGGATTTTGGCGCGGCGGCGGTTGAGGTCGCCCATGATGTCGCCCTGGAACTCGTCGGGCGTGATGTTCTCCACCTTCATGACGGGCTCGAGCAGGATGGCTTTGGCTTTCTTGAGCGCGTCCTTGAGCGAGAAAATCGCGGCGAGTTTGAACGCCATTTCGTTCGAGTCCACCTCGTGGAACGAGCCGTCGACGATGTCGACATGCAGATCGATGACAGGATAGCCGCCGATGATGCCGTTGAGCACGCCTTCCTCGATGCCCTTGATGCAGGCCGGGATGTATTCTTTCGGGATGGTGCCGCCGACGATTTTGTTCTCGATGGTGAGGCCCTTGCCGCGCTCGTTCGGGGCGACCTTGACGATGACGTGGCCGTATTGACCGCGTCCGCCGGACTGCTTGATGAGTTTTCCTTCGCCGTCGGCCGCCGCGAGGATTGTTTCCTTGTAGGCGATCTGCGGCTTGCCGGCGTTCGCATCGACCTTGAACTCGCGCATCATGCGGTCGCGGATGATTTCGAGGTGCAACTCGCCCATGCCGGCGATGATCGTCTGGCCGGTTTCTTCGTGGGTGAAGACGCGGAAGGTCGGGTCTTCCTCGGCGAGGCGCTGCAGCGCGGTGGCCATTTTTTCCTGGTCGATCTTCGTCTTCGGCTCGATGGCCATGGAGATGACCGGTTCGGGGAACGAAGGCGGCTCGAGAAGAATGGCGTGATCCTCGTCGCAGAGCGTGTCGCCCGTGGTGATGTTCTTGATGCCGACGATGGCCGCAATGTCGCCCGAGTAACACGTGTCGATGTCCTCGCGCTTGTCGGCCTGGATCTGGATGAGGCGGCTGATGCGCTCGCGTTTGCGCGTGCGCGGGTTGTAGACCGTGTCGCCCTTGGAAAGTTTGCCCGAGTAAACGCGGAAGAAGACGAGTTTGCCGACGAACGGATCGCTCCAGAGTTTGAAAGCGAGGGAGGCGAAATTGCCGTTGTCGTTGGCCGCGGCGTCGATCGGCGTGGCGTCGTCCGGGTCCTGACCCTTGGCCGGCGGAATGTCGAGCGGGCTCGGGAGATAATCCACCACGGCGTCGACGAGATATTGCACGCCCTTGTTCTTGAACGCGGAACCTCCGGCGACCGGGACGAACTTGTTCGCGATGGTCTGGCGGCGGATGGCGGCCTTGAGGTCTTCTTTGGTGATCGGCTTCTCCTCGAGGAACATCATGCCGATTTCCTCGTCGAGGTCGGTCATCTGGGTGATGAGATCCTCGTAGGCTTTCTTGGCCATCTCCTTGTGGTCGTCGGGAATTTCCGCGACCTCGTAGGTCGAGCCCATCACGTCGTTGTCCGAGTAAAGGATGGCTTTCTGGTTAACGACGTCGATTTGTCCGCGCAGGTTATCCTCCTTGCCCAGCGGGATGAGGATGGGCCAGACGTTCGCGCCGAGTTTGGTGCGCATGCTCTCGACGGCCGCCTCGAAGTCCGCGCCGGTGCGGTCCATCTTGTTGACGAAAGCGATGCGCGGGACGTTGTATTTTGTCGCCTGGCGCCAGACGGTTTCTGACTGCGGTTGCACGCCGGCCACACCGCAGAACACGGCGATCGCGCCGTCGAGCACGCGGAGCGAACGCTCCACCTCGGCGGTGAAGTCCACGTGGCCGGGGGTGTCGATGATGTTGACGCGCTGCTTGATGTTCTCGAACAGCTTGAAGACGTCCTTCTCCGGCTTCTGCAACCACGAGCAAGTGGTGGCGGCGGAGGTGATGGTGATGCCGCGCTCGCGCTCCTGCTCCATCCAGTCGGTCACCGTAGTGCCCTCGTGCACCTCACCGATCTTGTGGATCATGCCGGTGTAAAAAAGAATGCGCTCGGTCAGCGTGGTTTTGCCGGCGTCGATGTGCGCGCAGATGCCGATGTTACGCGTGCGCTCGAGCGGGAACGCGCGGTCGGGCGAATTCGGGTTCGCGGCGGTGGCGGGTGCTGTGGCAGTGGCGGACATGAGAAAGAGCGGTTACGTCAAATTTTACCAACGGAAGTGGGCGAAAGCGCGGTTGGCTTGGGCCATCTTGTGCATTTCGTCGCGCTTCTTGATGGCGTTGCCTTGGCCGGAAGCGGCGTCTTTGAGTTCGATGGCCAGCGCTTCTTTCATCGGAACGGCTTTGCGCTTGGCGGCGAAACTGACGAGCCAACGCATGGCCAAGGCGTATTGGCGCTCGGCCGGAACTTCCATCGGCACCTGGTAGGTGGCGCCGCCGACACGGCGGGATTTCACCTCGAGCCGCGGGCGCACGTTGTCGAGCGCCTTGTTGAGAACGTCGAGGGGATCGACCGACTCGCTGCCTTCGCGCGATTTTTCAATCGCGGTATAAACAATGCCCTCGGCCACGGACTTTTTGCCGCTGCGCATCACGGTGTTGATGAGCCGCGTGACCATCGGGCTGCCGTAGCGGCTGTCACCGAGGGTGGTCCTTTTTGTTGCTCTGCGTCTGCGTGCCATGGTTGGGAAAGATCAGGGTTTATTTCTTGGCTTCGGCGCCGGCTTTCGGTCGCTTGGCGCCGTATTTGGAGCGTCCGCGACGACGGCCATCCACGCCGAGCGTGTCAAGCGAACCGCGGACGATATGGTAACGCACGCCCGGCAAGTCCTTCACGCGGCCCCCGCGCACGAGCACGATCGAGTGCTCTTGGAGGTTGTGGCCCTCGCCCGGAATGTAGGCGATGACTTCCTGGCCGTTGGTCAGGCGAACCTTGGCAACCTTGCGCAAAGCTGAGTTGGGTTTCTTCGGCGTGCGGGTCATGACCTGCACGCAGACGCCACGGCGCTGTGGACAATTGACGAGCGCCGGGGACTTTGACTTCAAAGTCACTTTACGGCGTCCTTTGCGGACAAGTTGGTTGATCGTAGGCATGCTTCTGAAAATTCCGCCGCCGTTTTCAGGCGACAAAAAAACCACGCGAACGTGGTTTTTCGCGAACCCCCGACAGTGTGCGGGACGTAGGAGATTAGCGGACAGATTATTTACCGCAAGAGATTTTCTGAAAAAATTTACCGACCGGCCTTTGCCTCCGCCGGCTCAGTTCAAAACCGAGGCCAAAGCTCCCGTCACCTCGCGGATTTGTTCACCTGTCAACTCGGGATAAATGGGCAGCGCCAACGATTCGCGGGCAGCTTTCTCCGACTCGGGAAAATCGCCCGCGGAGTGGCCGAGCGGGGCGAAGCACTCCTGCAAATGAAGCGGGACCGGATAGTAAACCGCGCAACCGATGCCGGCCGCGGTAAGTTGTTCGCGCACTTTGTCGCGGTCCGGCACGCGGATGACATATTGATGGTAGATGTGGTGATTCTTCAGGCCGGACGCGGCGTAGGGCTCGACCGGCAGCGTGATGCGGTCGAGCAGTCCGAGCTTGCCGAACTCTTCGCGATAAAGCGCTGCGTTGTGGCGGCGCGCAGCGTGCCATTCGTCGAGACGGGACAATTTGGCCGAGAGAACGACGGCTTGGAGCGCATCAAGGCGGAAGTTGCCGCCGACTTTTTCGTGATGGTATTGCACGCCCATCCCGTGGTTGCGCATGAGTTTGATCTGCGCGGCAAGGTCCGCCTCGCGGCACGTCGCCATGCCCGCGTCGCCGAACGCGCCAAGATTTTTCGACGGGAAGAAGCTGAAGTAGCTCGCCTCGCCGATCGCACCGGCGCGCTGCGTCTTTCCGGACTTCGAGGGATAATCCGCGCCGATGGCCTGCGCCGCATCTTCGATGACGGGCAGATCGAATTCCTTGGCCAGGGCACCGATGCGGTCCATGTCGCACACGCAGCCGAACAAGTGCACGGGCATGATCGCCCGCACGCGGTTGCCCGCGGCGGTGACAAGTCGTCCGTCGGGGCCGCTGCGACATTTTTTGCGCAGGCATTGCTCGAGCTTCGCGGGATCCATGTTGTAGGTCGCGGCGTCGATGTCCACGAAGACCGGTTCCGCGCCGACGCGGTGGATGCAGCCGGCCGTGGCAAAGAACGTGTAGGGCGTGGTGATGACCGCGTCGCCGCGACCGATACCCATGGCCATGAGAATGGCGAGCAGCGCATCCGTGCCGGACGAGGTGCCGATGGCGTGCCCGCAGCCCGTGTAGTCACGGATGGCCTCCTCGATCTCCTCGACGGCGCGGCCGAGGATGAACTGCTGGCTCTCGCACAGCGCTTCGATGCGGCGCTGCACATCGTCTTTCACCTGCGTGTATTGCAGGCGCAAATCCAGCAAAGGGACGGACACGGGAAAACTCAGCGGATCAGGCCGAACTCAGCGCGGCGGTTGGCCGCCCAGGCGGCTTCGCCACCTCCGGAGTCGACCGGCATTTCCTCGCCGAAGCTCACGGTCTGGATGCGTGCGCCGCTGATGCCGAGGCCGATGAGCTTCTCGCGCACGGCCTGCGCACGCCGCTCGCCGAGGCCGCGGTTGTATTCCTCGGTGCCGCGCTCGTCGGTGAAGCCGGCGATGATGATGTCGCTGCGCGAATTTTTCATGGCTTGGGCGACAGTCTCCACTTTGCCGGCTTCGGAGGCGCCGATCTCGACGCTGTCGAAACCGAATTGCACGGGCGGGTATTGCCCCTTGGAAACATTGCCGCCCAAATACGATGCGCCGTCCCGGCGCTCGGGCAACGGCACACCGTTGATGTAGTCGCCATCGGCGCCCCCGAACTGATCACGGGTTTTGCAGGAGGCCAGCCCGGCAACAAGAAGCGTTAGACAAACAAAATTCCCGAAGCGGAGAGTTTTCATGTTGTGTGGCGCGGCCGGATCAGCGCGACCAAGTCGGCTCACTCACTTTGCCCAAACCGCTAACGATAGTTGTGGCCCGCCCGGTCGGAACGTCAAGGAGAATGAGGCTCGAACCGCTGCTGAAAATGACGTGCCGCGAGTCCCGACCCCACACGGGATTCTGCCCCGAGGCAACGACACGCGCCCCGCCGCCCGCAAGATCCATCACCCCCACCGAGAACCCGCCCGAGCGAACCGTGAAGGCGACCTTTTTACCATCCGCCGACCAACTCGGGTCAGTGCAGTAGCCGTAGCCGGTCGGGATCTGGCTGGCACCACCACCTCCCGCACCGATGCGATAGAGCTGGGGGCTTCCACCGCTGTCCGACGAATAAATCAGTTCGCGGCCGTCCGGCGACCAAGTCGGCGAGGATTCCACGCCCCGCGTGCGCGTCAACCTCTTGGCCAAGCCGCCGCGCAACCCGGTCACGTAGATTTCAGGATTGCCGTCCTTGCTCATCGTGAGAGCCATCGACCCACCATCGGGCGATATGGCCGCGCCAGAGTTGGTGCCCGGAGCCTTCACCACGCGCTGACGGGAACCCGTGGCCACATCGATGACATAAACATCCGGATAACCCTCGTGGTAGCCGGTGTAGGCGAGGTTGCGGGCACCGGGCCCGAGCGATGGCGCCACGCTGATGCTGCGGTCGCTGGTCAGGCGGCGCGCGTTGTTGCCGTCGTAATCGGCGATATAAATTTCCTTGGCCCCGCTTGCCGTGCCGACAAAAGCGATTTTCGTCGTCGCGATGCCTTGGTTTCCCGTCAACGTCTCGACAATGTCGTCGGCGAACTGGTGGGCGGCATCGCGGTCGCCACCGGTGTAAGATTTCGACAAAACAACGGCTCCTCCGCTGTCCGTGACCCTGCCTTGCAAGGAGCCGCCGCCCGCCGTTCCGGAGACCGTGTAAGAGGCCCTTGCCGCATCGACAAGGTCGAACCAACCGGCAAGGTCGAGGTCGTTCTGCAAAACCTTTGTCACGGCAGCCCCCGCGGGTCCGCCGATCGGCGAGAGCGTCAGCGAAACGCGATCGCCCTTGCGCACTGTGATCACCGGCGCTTCTTCCGCGATCACCGCCACGGAAAAAATCATCAAGCAACAGATGGCGCGAAGAATAGTCATGCGCGCTCGTATAGCGTGCCCGGCCCCGGGCGTCGAGGCTAGTGGCAGCCGCAACCCCCGCCGCAACAATGTCCGCCGGAAGCGGGCCGCGGCGCAGGAGCACCTTTTGCCGAGGTCATGACCCCGAGACCGCCCGTGATCACGCGGCGGATCGATTCGCCCGTCTCCGGGTGCTTGGACAGCGCCGCATCCTTCATGCTTTGGCGGATCTCGTAGGTGCGCACCGGCTGCCCCTCGCCCGCCGGGATCGTCTCGTAAACGTAGATGGCCATGGCTGAAAAATCTGCGGACTCCCCACAACGCGCAAGCGTTTTTGTCCGGCGCATGCGCGCTGCATTCGAACCCGCGTGATTTGCGGAATGTGGATAGAGATGATCTTGAGTTTGACTAAAACAACTACCGTCTAGAAGACGGTAGGTTTGCCTTCGGCGGCACATCGTCAATTAGAAATTGACCGTCATCGTGGACAGGCTCTCCCTCCTGCTCGGCGATGTAGCTCTTTATCATCGCATC
>VEQL01000028.1 GCA_018883245.1 Chthoniobacterales bacterium | reverse complement strand
GTCTTTGGCAACTCATTCGTTTTCCCACCCTCGATTTCATCGACCAAATGCTTGTCGTCGTCGGGAATTTCCCGAAGGATGGGCAGCCCGTCCAACGCACTATTCGGCAATTGCTTAGGGCCTAGGCATGCATCGGCACCATGAATCTGTTTCGGACCGAGATACGATGAGGATTCAGGTAGGCTTCTGATGAAATCCCTTGGAAATAGCGTGTTTTCTCCCGGCGGTTCGCTCAGAAGGTTTGCAGCCGGCGTTGCTGTGTATCCTATATAGTTGACGGCATCGGCCGGAAGTTTGGTAAGAGAAAGTATTTTCTTGTTTACCGCGTTCCGTGCTGTTGTCTCAGCGTTCGGATCATAATCAGCGCCCCTCTTTCTAGTATTGACGCTGGCTTGATCGGCTTCGTCGTCGATGATTAATATCCTCAGACGCTTGAGAACATGCTTGTCTTTGCTCAGCCACTGTAAAATGTGCTTCAAGCGGGTCCCGTTTTTAAGGCAAACGTGATAGTAGCGTTCTGGACGCCGTGAGTTAGGTCGCGTGGCATCATCGAGTAGCTCGCTAGGACGTCTTCCCCGAGGAGCAACATCGTTCTTCGTGAGCATTACCCATTTTCTGGATTCACCACACAAGTCCTCCATTGCCCTTTGCTCGGTTTGCAGGCGCAAATTTTCAATTGTCCCGCTGATGACTATGAAAAAATTAAAGCCTCGGTCTGCGGCCATCGACATGAGCCCGAGAATATGTCCCGTTTTTCCGGACTGAACGTGACCAATAACCATGCCTTTCACGGCATCGTTTCGGCGGCTTTCTGCCTTTCTTGAATCTTCCTGCCTGCTGCGAACGAGGCGCTGGAGGACCGAAAATGCAGACTTTTCAAGGTTCGCGATGTCGCTGGGAAGATAGCGCTTGCTCAACTTTGATTTATAAGATTGCCAGCAAGAATCTGCATCAGTGCTCAACTTGACATCGGCAACTTCGTAATCCGACAGCGTCGCGTCGTCTTGAGCAGCGGCCGCTGACCTTTCCGCGTCTTCTTGCTCCGCAAATTCTTTTTTAGCGTGTTCTAATGCTTGGTCCCAAACTGCACGCGTGATGCCGGGATCCAGAACATTGGCAGCTTTTGCAGCGTTGAACATCGCCGCGATTTTACCCCAATTACCTTTTTCGCGCTCATACTGCTGTTTGAGGTAGCTAATGGTGCTACCAAAGTCGTCGGGGTTGAATTTAGCCATATGGGTTCGTTGGGTTTTTAAGGTTAGGTGTCTTTAGTTTTTAGATGCCAGCCGTCTTTTTGCGGTATTCACACCAAGAACAAGACTCGGGCGCGTCCGGCGGTTGGTCGGACTCTAGGGTTTCTTCGATTTTACGCAGAGTCGGCTCGATCCAAACGGTATCGCCTGCGTAGGGAATGAGGCTGATTCTAAAGTCCATGCGAGCGCCGAACGCCTGGGCCGAGACATCGCCATTCGCATAAACGAACCAAGCCGTTTCCGACACCCGGAAGCCATTTGCCCTGAGCAGCCACTGGTAGAGCTCGACCTGCCGCTTGTAGGAAATCTGCCAGTCGGCATCGATCCCGACATCGGACGCCTTGGCGGTGGCTTTATAGTCGGCAACGAGAATTTCCTGCGTCGCCGGATTTTGCCACACGTCGTCGAGCGCACCATAGACATCGAACATGGTTTCGGTGTGCAAGGCATGAACTCCGCGGCGGAAATTGCGCCAATCATCGATCTTCTCGTGGCGGAAAGGCACGTAATCAAGACCTGCGTCTGCAAGGACATCCGGCACCGTGCCTGCGATGCGATGGGAGTCGAATTCTCTCTTGAGTAGGGAATCGATGGCACTGTTGATGGTGAAGGGCGGACCGGACACGCGTCCGATCCCGTGCCTCTGGTCCAAGTAAAAGCAGCGCGGACAGTTCAGGAAAAGGTCGATCTTCGAGCGACTGAGGGAATACGGGTCAGTTGATCCGGGCTCGTAGAGCTTCTTGCGAGACTTCGAGGTCTTGGGCTTTTTAGGTTCGGCGGACTTCGTGCGGGGCATGGGGGTGGGAAGGCTGAGATCGGAGTGTGAGACTTGCGTGATGATTCGTCAATTGGCTACTGCAACCTTCTGCTCCTCGTCCCCTTCCGGAAGGAATCGAGGCTCCCCGGCGGAGGACTCGAGGAGTTTCGGCGGAAGGTTCTTGGTGGGTTTCACGCCGAGATCGCGCAGCATCTCGGTTTGACGAACAAGATTGCCGGAGCCCGTAGCCAAGACACTGTGCGCGTCATCGTAGGCCTTGCGCGCGCTGTCGAGGGACTTGCCGATGCGCTCGAAGTCGACGGCGAAGCCGACGAATTTGTCATAAAGCTTGGCACCGCGCTCGGCGATCTCGCGGGAGTTGAGGGCCTGTTTTTCCTGACGCCACAGATTTTCCACGATGCGCAGCACGTAAAGCAGCGTCGAGGGGCTGGCCAGCAGGACGTTCTTGTGCCATGCGTCCATGAAGAGTTTTTCATCGCGCGAGATGGCCAAGAGAAACGCAGGCTCGACGGGGACGAACATAACGACAAAGTCGGGTGTCTCCTTTATGCCGTAAAGCTTCTGGTAGTTGCGCCCGTAAAGACCGTCGATGTGCGCGCGGATGGAGCGGATGTGGTCTTTCAGCCGGGCGTCACGTTCCGTGGGGTCGTCTGTGCCTGCGTAGCCGACGTAGGCGTCGATGGAGACCTTCGAGTCGACAACAAGGCAACGATCGGCAGGAAGATTGAGGATGACGTCGGGTTTGCCTTTTTTGCCTTCGCCGTCCTCGTATTGCTTCTGGACGGTGAAGCCGATGCCTTTGCGGATGCCGGAGGCTTCAAGCAGATGCTCCAGGATCATCTCGCCCCAGTCGCCTTGGACTTTGTTGGATCCTTTGAGGGCTTCAGTGAGGTTTTTGGCATCGGTGCTGACGGCATTGCTGAATTTGACGAGTTCCTCGACCTGGACTTTGAGAGCTTTGCGCTCATCGCCGGCATCGGTGACCGCTTTGGCGACGGATTCTTTGAAGTGGCCGAGTTGGTCGTTGATGGGTTTCAGGAGGTCGGCAATCGCTTTTTCGCGGGCGGCAAGGTCGCCTTTGGCCTCGGTCTGGAATTGGCCGAGGTTTTGCTGCGCGAGATCAAGGAAAGATTTGTTGTTCTCCTGCAGGACTTGGGAGGAGACGGCGTGGAAGGCCTCCTTGAGGCGCACCTCGTCATAATCGCGCGCGGCGATGGTGGTCTGCAGGGCGTTTTTCTCGGCAGAGAGCGCGGCAATTTGCACGGTCTTGCGGTAAAGGAAGACAAGGGCCGGGATCAGGCACAACACGACCCCGAAGATCAACCCGCCGACGGCAAAGAGGTAAACTAGGTAAGTCTGCTCTGGCATGGTGATGAAATTAGCAGATAGGCCCGAGCGGGACGAGGCTGCAGGGTGTCATAACCGGCTGTAGGCAGGGGTGGGCAGTGGGCGGGAGGAGTGAAAAGTGGGAAGTTCGAACGTGGGAAAGTTGGAGGGACTGGAGACCAAAGACGAAGAGACCAAAAGACTGATGGCGAGGCTGGAGGGCTCCAGGGACCAGAGACAAAGAGACGAAAAGACAGAGGTCAGTGGGCAGGAGTCAGTTGGCAGTTTTCAGCGGCCAAATGCAGCAAGGCAAAGCCGATCCAAGATCCAAGCCAGCCACCGATTAACATCGGCCGAGCGAAGCGAACCGTAGCGAAGCGGAGATGGCCGAAGGCAAACAGACAACTCGAAGAGTTGAGCGAAGCGTTCAAATAGACACGGATTGATTCCTGCCGGCTGACATCGGCTAAAAATAGCGGTCCGGCAAAACGCCTAAATCAGGCTTTCTTGAGCGCGTAACGGCCAGTTTTTTTTGTGCCGATTTTTTCGACCAAGCCCGCGGCAAGCAAGGGACGCAGGAGATCCATGGCTCCCTGCTTCGAAATGCGCAGGGCGGACCATAGTTCGGACGGCGCCATGCTGCCGTGATCGCGCAGCAGCCGCAGAAGTTGTTCCTGCCGCGGTCGCAGGACGAGCTTGCCGGGTGATCGCACTTGGTATGACTGCACACGCGTCCAAACGCGATCGAGGGTCTGGCAAAGTCCTTGGGCGGAGTATTCCAACCAACCGGTCAAATCTCCGCCATCTTTCCGCACGGCGTCGAGGGCGCGGTAGTAGGCCGGACGATCTTCCCAATAGTATTCGTCCACGGAGAAAATGTGATGGCTGTCGAAGCCGCGGCGATACAACTCCCACAGGGCGAGAGCGCGGCCGGTGCGTCCGTTGCCGTCGGCGAAGGGGTGAATCCACTCGAATTGGTAATGGAGGATGGAGGAACTCAGCACCGGTGAAAGCGCGGATGCTTTTTTGTTCCACCAGTCGAGCAACTCGAACATCAGCCCCGAGACATCGGCCGCGGCGGGCGGAAAGTGCCGGCCGACACGGACTTGGATCGTGCGGTAGCGGCCCGCCTCGCCTTGGTCCATGACCCGCCCGGCGAGCAAGCGGTGAAGATCGAGGACATCTTCGTGCCGGATGGTTTTTTTTCCGGCGTGCTTTTCCACGTAACGTAGACCGGCGAAGTAATTGAGGATCTCGCGCTTCGGGCGAGCCTCGACGGAGGAAAGTTCGCGGCCTTCCTCAAGCGCGCGGACCTGCTCGAGAGTCAGAGGATTGCCTTCGATGGCGGTGGAAGCGTGACTGTTGCGCGTGCGCGTGTCTTTTTGCAGGGCCGGAATCCACGACAATTCCACAGCCGCGCTTTGGATGCGCTCGCGCAAGGAGGCCGTCTGCTCGACCAGCGTGAGCAGACGCGGCGTGATGCGGAATTGCGGCTCGTAAGGCACAAAAATAAGTCAAGCATTAGTCCAGTTATTAGTCAAGTCAGTCTGGAAAGCCCGGTGAAGCGCTTAGCGGTCGCGTTTGGCCGGATCGGTCCCCTCGCCGGCGGGCGGGTTGAAAAGATCGGGAGCCGCGCCGTCGGATTTCGGGGGCTGCTTTGCTTTGCGCGGACGGCGGGCAGGTTTTTTCGACGACGGTTTTGCCGCGGGCGCGGATTTCCCCGCCTTCCCGGGCTTGGTCTCTTCCGAGACTGTCTCGCTGTGCAGCGGAAGCTCCGCGAGGTAAACGGCATCCTCCGGCGTGTGGCCGCCGAAAATAACGCGCATGAGCGCGGCGAAGTAACGATCGGCCGTGACCAAAGCGGTGCCGAAGAGACGACCGATCACGCGGTCCTCGAGACCGGCTTCGCCGATCGGCGCAGCGAGATGGTAGACAATTTCGCCGTCGGAGAAATCGAGATTGAAGTTGCCCAAGACCAATTTGTGATTCGCGCGCAGGAGCGTTTCCATGACGAAAGGACGCATCTTTTCATCGCGCGCCTGGACCGGAAGGGAGAGATCCATCTGCAACATCTCGTCGTCGTGCGTGATGCACCACTTGATCTTGTAGACGGCGGCATCACCGCACATGGAGAAACCGATGAGTTTGCGGCCGTGGTCGACATGGCACTTGATGTCGTTTTCTTTGCAGTGTTCGACGAGTGTCTCGAAGGGAGAGAGGAAGTTTTGCATAGAGAAAGGAGAGTCGTCGGTTGGCAGGAGTCAGTTGGCGGGTTGAAGAGATCAGTGGCGGAAAGACTAAGAGATTAAGAGACCAAGAGACTAGGAGTGGGCATGGGGGAAGGTAGGAGTTGGCAGTTGGCAGTCGTCAGTCGGCAGAGGTCAGTTGGCGGGTTGAAGAGCAGGCACGACGCGATGGAGCATCCAGGCGGCAATGACGGTGTCATCCGGACCTGTGCCGAAGTTTTTGGTCAGAAGAGCGCGCATGGCGGCCGGCGATCCGGCGAGGCCCACATAATGCTGGCGCACGAGCATGTCACGGCCGTCGGCGTAGAAAACACCGACTTCCACGCCAACGCAACTGAGCGGAGAGCGCCCGATGATGATTTGCCCGTTGCCGTGCGGCACAAGGGCATAGGTCCATTGTTCCTCCTGTTGACGCTGCGCGACTTCGGGCGAAACGCGATGTTCGGTGAGCAGCCAAGCGGGGGTGTATTCGTCGAGCCAATCCTCGAAAGCGCGTCCGATGACATGTTCGCCGACAAAACCCGCCGCCAAGCGGTCGAGTTGGCCGATGATCTCTCCCTCGTCGGTGAAAGGCTCGAGCGCGCGGGTGGTGATTTCGTCCGCGCCTTCGTCAAAGATGGCATAGGTGCCGCGGGATCCATCCGCAGCCAACCATGCGAGAAAACAGGCAATGCGATCTCCATCGGCACAACGTGCGGAGAAGGCAACACCCCCGCGTGTCCCCTGCCCGCCCGGCTCGAGCAAAGGCGGCGGTGCATCGACTTCTTCCACGCGCATCTCACAGCCGACCCCGCGAAAACGGCGGCGGGACCAGCTGCGGATTGCTTTGCGGAGGCCCGGGCCCGAGGGCGGACGAGGGCCGGTGAAAAGCACAGGCAGCCAAGCCGCAGGATTGGCCGGAAGGGTGCCGTCGATGACGACGCGGCGGAGAAAATACTGGAAGCGCACCGATCGGCGGAGGCGGCGTATAAGCCAGTTTTCGCCGGCTGGCGCGGGAGTCTCGGAAAGGTTTTTTGTCATGCCCGATGTAAAACAGACGCCGCTCGGAGTGTCCATGGTGGCGTGTGTCATAAGCTATCGGAGGCCGGAGCCAACCGGGTCCTGTGGTTGCGGAGGGAAAAAGCGATGAGCAGCAGTCCGATCACGAGGAGCCAGGGGTATTTGTCCATTCCCTCCTTGCCGAGCAGCTGGTCGCAGATCGCTTCGACTTTTTCGCAGGTTTCTTTTGTCATAAAGTTATCTTTCGATGATGACCGGAGCCGGTCCTTGATAACCCGGATAAACAACCACGACGGGCCGCGGACGGGGCGCAAAGAGCGCCGCGGCCGCCTGGAAACCGTAGAGCGTCCAGCCGAGGCCGTTGGGGACCGGTTGACCGTAGCCATTCCAGCCCCAAGGAGCGCAGCCGTTCCATCCGCCGTAACCGGGGGCCCATCCGCTGGTGCCGTAGTAATTGTAGCGGTTGACCGTCACATTAACCGGCCGGTTGTCGCATGCCGGTCCGTTCCACTGAGCGTGGACGGAAGAGAATGCGGCGGCACAAAGTGCGACGGTGAGTGCGAGGGACTTTTTCACAGGCGGCCTTTCTGTGTTTTGGTCTGCCGACCGTAGCGCTTGAGGAAGTCGCCGTGCACTTTGTCCAAAGCTCCGACCAGTGAATCGGCGTCTTCGAAGGACGGAAACGTGGCATCGATGTCCGCTTGCTCGGGGTGCGCGCTGTTTTTCGCGAAAGCGAAAAGGGGCGTTCTCCGTCCCAACGGAATCCAGGCACGAAGAAGGGGTTTGTGTCCGTTTTCATCGGCGTCGAGTTCCAGGCTGATGTGAACCGTAGGAACAACGTCGGGATAGCGGCTATCGATAGTGTGGTCTTGGTTGAGCCGTGACACGCGGATCTTTGGATCGGTGGCCTTGGCCCAGCGTTTGATGATTTCTTGTGGTTTCATAAGGGTGCCCATCGGAACAGGAAACCCGCGGATGGTCAACGATCAAAAGCGTCATAACCACTTGTCTTGCAACATATTACAATGTAATACAAAACCCGGATCAGTAGACCGCCAGGCGCTTCATGGCACCGGGGACGCGGAAGAGGACGCGGGAGGGAATACGGTCACCCGGATACCAAATCTTTTGCTCCCAACCGGAGGCGTCCGCCGTGCTTGCACGGAGAATGATCGGGCTGTAGCCGCGTCCGTAGTCGGCCGTCCAGTTGCCGCTACGCGTGGTTTCGACGACCAGTTCGAGCGGAGTTGTGCCGACGTATTCGCCGTTGAGTTCGACGATGCACCCCGGCGGCCAACTGCGGATATCGATCGTCTTGACCGGTTCGGCCGTGCGCACCTCCGGCTCCGGCGCCGAAGCGCAACCGGCAAACAACAATGCGGCAACCGGAAGAACGCGCCACATGGGGGTCAGTTGAGTGCCACCAAGCGACCGCGATACTCGACGGGCAGCTCGTTGACATCGACGATGCGCAAAGAGCGCTGACCGGGGGCCGCATCGGCCGTCTGCCGGAATGTGGCGATGACCGTGTCGTTCAGCGCCCACATGGCGCCGGTGGCGGGATCTACGATGAGCATGCCGATCAGGCCTCCGAGGAGAATGTTGCCAAAATACCAGCCGTCGATCTTTGCGGTGAGAGGAACGGATTGGACGACGCCCTTGCGTCGGAAGTCGACGGTGTATTTCGCGGGCTTGAAGTAGCCTTCGGACGCCGCAAGCGTGATCGTGGCGGGAGTCACGCCGCTGGCGATTGGAAGGCCGTTGGACTTCTTGACGACAAAATCGGCACCTGTGGGATTACTCGTGATCGAGACAGGGTATTCGGACTTGCTGACGACGGAGGCGCAGCCGACCAAGACGAGGGTGAATGCGGACAGGAGGGCGGTATGTTTTTTCATAACGCCTACCGATTGTAGGCACGCGATTCGCGTTGGAAACCAGTTTGCGTGTCATAGAGCAGGCTGCTCGTCTTCAACGCTTTGGCACCGGCTCAGGGCTTTTTGCGGCCCAATTCCATGCTCCCGCACAACCTTCCGAAGACAGCACCGGCAAGAGCGGTGCGTGTCATAACACCAATTCAGGAAGCCGGCGGATTTCCTTTGGACTCGGGTCCCCTCTCCTCTTTCGGACGCTCGAAAAGCCCCGGCAGCTCGCGGGTCGATTTCAACCGCGGATCCTTGCGAGGACGCCGGTTGCGCTTATTGAGAGAGGGTTTCGGGGGCTGCGGAGCTTCTTTTGAAGATTGATGGGCCGTCTCCCGGTCTTCCTCATGCGCTGCCTCGGCATGGTAATCCAACTCGGCCAAGTAAACGGCGTCAGCAGGTGTCTCGCCACCCACCAAGGCCCGCATGAGGGCGGGAAAATACCGGTCCGCAGTTCCCATGGCTGTGGCAAAGAGACGCCCGACTGTTTCGTCATCGAGGCCTCTTTCGCCAAACGGATGCCCTATGTGGTAGCGAAGCCTCCCCTCGTCCATGTCATAGTCGAAATGGCCAATGACGATGCGGTGATTGGCCCGGGTGACAAATTCAGCGACGAGGGGTCGCAGCCGCTCCTCGGTGGTTGCAATGGGGATGGTGAGGTAGATTTGGAATACCTGATCGTCATGCGTGACGAGGAGAGCCACGTCGTAAATGGCCATCTCGCCGCGCATGGAAAAGAACACGCCCTTCACATCGGGTTCGGCTCGAAACTTGATCCCGGCCTCCTCGCAATGATCCACGACAACTTGGAAAGGCGATCCGAACTGGGGAGAGAAGCTTTCGTCACTCATGGCTTGGACCAGCAAGTTTAGAGGCTTGGACCGGTCCGAAAAGGGGTTTTCGAGTCATACGGGGACCGAAAAAATAAAATTAGCGCAGTCCTCGGCCCCCAGCCCCAAATCCCGATCCTCATTGACGTCCTTGAACGACGTTGAAAAGTGGCCAAATTTTAGGCGTTTTGGCCTGATTTTTGAGGAGTCAACCCCGCTCAATGAGTTTCCAAGCTACAGAGGATTAACGACTTAAAAAGAAAAACAGCGGGCAGAGGGAATCGAACCCTCATAGCCAGCTTGGAAGGCTGGAGTTTTACCACTAAACTATGCCCGCGAACTTCCTACAGATTCTCCGCGGAAGCTTGCGCGTCAAGGCGGTTTTGCGGCACAAGGCTTCGAGTGACAACCGGGGAACAGACGACTTGCACCGAGCGCCGCGCATTTGTCGCCTATATCGCGCCCTTCGCGGTGTTCATGGCGGGGTTGGCCCTCGTATCGGCGGTGGGATCTTTCGCGCCGGAGGAAGGCGGACCGCTCTGGCTGTCGGACCCGAAATATTGGGTCTACCCCCTGCAAACCATCGCCTGCGGCGCGTTGCTGCTGTGGTTTTGGAAGGCTTACGAATGGGGTGACAAATGGCACGTCATCGCCGGAATCGCCGCCGGCTTGCTGGTCCTCGCGCTGTGGATCTCGCCGCAGTGGCTGTTGGGCGCGGCGCCCCGCAATGACGGATTCAATCCGGATCTCTTCGCGGAGTCTTCCGCGCTATGGTGGACGACCGTGGGAATGCGCTTCCTGCGCCTGGTCGTGGTGGTGCCGTTGCTGGAAGAAATCTTCTGGCGCGGATTTTTGCTGCGCTACTTGATCAAAGAGGATTTCACCAAGGTGCCGTTCGGGACGTTCTCGTGGTTTTCTTTCGGCATCGTGACGGTGATGTTCGGCCTGGCGCACTGGGGTCCGGATTTCGTGCCGGCGCTGCTGACCGGGGCGATCTACAACTTGCTCGCGGTGAAAACGCGGAGCCTGGCTTGCTGTGTGATCGCGCACGCCGTCACGAATCTCGGTCTCGGCATCTACATCATGCAAACCAAACAATGGGGGTTCTGGTAGCCGTGCTGCCTCGGCAGCCGGAGTTTTCTGTGTTCAGCTTGCAGGTTTCAGCCTCTCTCAACTCTCATCCCTAAAACCTCAATTCTTTTGAAAGCCGGCATCGCACAGATCAACACGACCGTCGGGGATTTCGCCGGCAACGCCGACAAAATCCTCCACGCCTACCGCGAACTGGTGAAGGCGGGTGCGGACTTCGTGGTGACACCGGAGTTGGCACTTTGCGGCTACCCGCCGATGGACCTGGTGTTCCGCTCGGGATTCATCGCCGCGGCGGAGCGTCACCTCAACGCGCTGGCTGTCGATGCCGGCGATGTGCCGTTGCTTGTCGGCACGATCGAGCCGAACACCGCGCGCCACGGCAGGCCCTGCCACAACAGCGCCGTGGTGCTGCAGAACGGCAAGCGCGTCGCCACCGCGCACAAATCGCTTTTGCCGACTTACGATGTGTTCGACGAAGGCCGCTACTTCGAGCCCGCCAAACGCGTGACCACGGCGATGATCGCGGGTCGCCGCACCGGCATCACGATTTGCGAGGACCTGTGGACGGCGGAATACCTGCCCCACGATTACTACGGGCAGAGCCCGATCGAGTCGCTGCGTCGCTCGGGCATCGATCTCCTCATCAACATGAGCGCATCGCCGTTCGAGGCGGGCAAACCGGCCCGGCGCCTCGCCATGATGTCGAAGATCGCGCAGTCGGTGCGCGTTCCGCTGGTTTACGTGAACCTCGTCGGCGGAAACGACCAGCTGGTCTTCGACGGGAATTCTTTCGTGGTGAATGCGGACGGGGCTCCGGCGGCGCTGTTGCCGGGCTTCACTGAGTGCCATGCCGCGGTGGAGGTGCCCGGACGCGCGTCCGGTCTCGCGCGCGAAACAGTCGCCGAGGTGCACGATGCTCTCATTCTCGGGTTGCGCGATTACCTGGGAAAATGCGGGTTCAGCCAGGTGGTCATCGGGCTGAGCGGCGGCATCGATTCCGCCGTGACCGCCGCCCTCGCGGTGGAAGCTTTGGGCGCGGAGAACGTTCTCGGCGTGACGATGCCCGGGCCGTTCTCCTCCGCGGGCAGTGTGGACGATTCCCTCGCCCTGGCGCGCAACCTGGGCATCGAGTGCCAAACGGTGCCGATCGATACGGGGTTCGAAGCGATGGGAAAACAGCTGGAGAAAGTTTTTGCCGGACGCCCACCGGACAGCACCGAGGAAAATTTGCAGGCGCGCCTGCGCGGGATGACGCTCATGGCCATCTCGAACAAGTTCAACCGTCTTGTTCTTTCGACAGGCAACAAGAGCGAGCTGGCCGTGGGTTATTGCACCATCTACGGCGACATGGCCGGGGGCATGGCGCTCATTTCCGATGTTCCCAAAACGATGGTTTACCAGCTGGCCGATTACATCAACCGCGGACGCGAGATCATCCCGCAGGCGACGATCCAAAAAGCACCCAGCGCCGAGCTGCGACCGGACCAGAAGGACCAGGACACGCTCCCGCCCTACGACGTGCTGGACAAGATTCTCCAGCTCTACGTGGAGGAACAATTGACCGTGGAGGAAATCGCGGAACGTGGCTTCGCCGAGGAAACTGTGCGCTGGGTGGCGCGCAAGGTGGATGCCAATGAATACAAGCGGCAGCAAGCCGCGCCCGGCATCAAGGTGACATCGAAAGCCTTCGGCATCGGCCGCCGCGTGCCAATCGCACAGCGCTTCCACGCATAATCCATGAACGGCCTGATCTTTCCCACGCTGGCATTCGGCGCTTTTCTCCTCGGCTCCATACCGACGGGTTACCTCGTGGCGCGCGCTCGCGGTGTGGACATACGCCGTCACGGCAGCGGCAACATCGGCGCGACCAATGTCCTGCGCACCCTGGGCAAACCGCTCGGCATTTTCGTTTTTGTCGTCGATGCGCTGAAGGGCTTCATGGCTGTCTGGATCGCGAAGAGCTTCGGCGATGGGTCCGCCGCCGATTGGCTCGGCATCATCGCCGCCGTGGCCGTGATCGCCGGACACAACTACACGCCGTGGCTCGGATTCAAGGGCGGAAAGGGAATCGCCACCTCGGCCGGCGTGCTGCTGGCATTCTCGCCGTGGACCGTGCTGTTTATCACCGTGGTGTGGTTTGTTTTCTTCAAGACCACGCACTACGTGTCCGTCGCGTCCATCGCCGCCTCCGTCGCCGTGCCCGTTTCCATCGGCGCACTTTGGTCGGGCGGGATCGCGGGAAGCGCGCCGCTCTTCGTCTTCGCCCTCGTGATTTCCGCGCTCGCCATCTGGCGCCATCGGTCCAACATCCGGCGTCTGCGGGAAGGAACGGAACCCCGTTTCGCCTCGAAGAGCCAAGCATGAACGAACCGAAATCCATCTCCCTGATCGGCGCCGGCGGCTGGGGCACGGCTTTGGCCCAGTTGCTCGCCTCGTCCGGACGTGCAGTCACGATCTGGGCCCATGATCCCGCGCAAGTCGAAGAGATCAATACCCGGCACACCAACGCCCAGTTTCTTCCGGGGGTGACTCTCGCCGAAGGCATCACCGCGACGGCGGACATGAACAATGCGGCCGGGGCCGACCTCCTCGTCGTGGTGCCTCCCTCGCAATTTCTCAAAGGCGTGGCCGAAAAGATGGCCGACGCCGGCGTGCGGCCGGACACGCCGCTGGTCTGCTGCACGAAGGGCCTGGAGCACCACACCGGACGCCTTATGACACAGGTTCTTTCCGGCGCGCTGCCAAGCAATCCGGTCGCGGCGCTGTCCGGCCCGAACCACGCGGAAGAAGTGGCGCGCGGCACGCCCGCTGCAGCCGTTGTGGCCGCAGGCGAGCCGGCGCTGGCTTCCATGCTCCGGAAACTTTTCTGCACGGGGGCGTTCCGCGCGTATTCAAGCGACGACGTGGCCGGCGTGGAGCTGGGCGGCGCGCTGAAAAACATCTACGCGATCGCAGCGGGAATTTCCGACGGTCTCGGCCTCGGCGACAATGCCAAGGCGGCACTCGTCACACGCTCGCTGGCGGAGTTGGTGCGCTTGGGCACAAAGCTCGGCGGACGCCGGGAGACATTTTACGGGCTGAGCGGTTTGGGCGACCTGATGGTGACATGCTTCAGCGTGCACAGCCGCAACCGCGGCGTCGGGGAACGTCTGGGCCGGGGGGAAAAACTCGAAGACATCCGCAAGTCGATGGTCATGGTGGCCGAAGGCGTGCCGACAACGCGCAGCGCCTACGAGGAAGCCCGCAAGCAAGGGGTGGAAGCGCCCCTGCTCGACACGGTGCATGCGGTGCTCTTCGAGGAACTGTCGCCGCGCGAAGGGTTGCTGCGGCTTCTCGCGCGCGAGCCGAAACCGGAGAACGGCCCGTGATCAGGCACCACGTCCAACGCGCACGCCACAAATGGAACCTGTGGACCGACTCGGACCGCGGGATGGCCGCGCTTTTGACCCTGCTGGTCCTTTACGTTTTTGTCATCTACCCGCTGCTCGGCGGGGACCAGATGACCAACGGCGCCGTGAGCGTCTCATTCTCGCTCATCCTTGTCGCCGGCATCATGGCGACGTCCCACCACAACGCGGTGCGCATCGGTATTGTCATCCTCGCGGGCATCGCGTTCGCGTCGCACTGGCTCAACGTGATCTTGGGAGGACGCGAGACGCACCTGATCGCATCCGGTGCGGCCGTGCTGTTTTTCGCCATGCAGGCTTGGTTTCTTTCGATGCGCGTGTTCCGGCAGGGCGAGGTGCATATTTACCGGATTCTCGGCGCCGTGGCGGTTTTCCTCGTGCTCGGGCTCCTGTGGGCGAACATCTATCTCTTTATTTATCTCGGGTGGCCGAACAGCTTTTTCTTCACTCCCGGCACGCAGGCCTTCGAGCCTCCGACGTCGGAGATGGTTTATTTCAGCTTCGTGACGCTCACAACACTCGGCTACGGCGACATCGTGGCGGTGAGCCCGATGGCGAGATCCCTCGTCACCCTCGAGGGATTGGTCGGGCAGCTTTATCCGGCGATTCTGCTCGCGCGTCTGGTCACCGAATACCGGCCCAAACACCGCGAAAAATAGGTTCCGTCCGCGGGAAGACCGCCCGCCCGAACTTCCAAGTTGCGCCCCAAGGATCGGCTGCCTAAGTTGCTCCCATGAGTCCGCTCTTGGCCCTCGGTGCCCCCGGTTGGCAGGAAATCCTGCTCGTTCTTCTCATCATCCTCGTTTTGTTCGGCGCCAAGCGCCTGCCCGAGTTGGCGCGCGGGCTCGGCCAGAGCCTGAACGAATTCAAAAAGGCGCGGGACGAATTCGACCGCGAGGTCAAAAAGACCACCGTGACTCTCGAGGCGAAGGAAGCTCCTGGCAAGGAGCCGCACAACCCCGCCTGATCTCCCGTGCATCCGCGGCGCGTCATTTTCGCGGCCGCGCTGGCCATCTTGTCCGTCGCAGGCGCGCTGCACGCAGATGACGACGCCCCGTCCGCGGAACCGAAGCTCACGGTCGCCTGGTGGAATCTGCGCAATTACCTTCTCGAACCCGTTCGCGATGAAGAAGGCCGGACACTCACTCCGGCCAAGACGCCGGAATCCATCGCCTCCATCGTTGAAACGGTTGCCGGGATCAAACCCGACATCCTCGCACTCGCGGAAGTGGGAACGCGCCGCGATCTGATCGATCTGCAACGGCGTTTGAAACAGGCGGGCGTCGATCTTCCACATGCGGAATGGGTGGACGGCGCGGACCAGCACCGGCATCTGGCCTTGCTCTCGCGGTTTCCGGTCGAGGCCGGTCATGACACAACATCAGCGGTGAATTCGGGCGGACTGCCGCGTCGCGTCCAACGCGGCTTCCTCGACTGCAAGGTGGCAGTGCATCCCGATTTCACCCTCCGGGTTCTTGGCGCTCATTTGAAGTCGCCGCGGGTCGTCCCGGAGTTCGACCAAGACGAGCAGCGTCGCGGCGAGTCGCTGCTCCTGCGGCAACGCGTGGTATCCATCCTGTCCCAGGATCCCGGCACGCCCCTGCTGCTCGTCGGTGACCTCAACGATGCGAAGAACTCGCCGGCGGTGGCCGGCCTGACCGGGCGACGAGGCACACCAACCGCACTGACGATCCTTCCGCTGACCGACCGCGGCGGCGATGCATGGACCTATCATTGGGCCGAGAATGACACCTACACCCGCGTGGACTACATGATGGCCAGCAACGCGCTGCGCCGTCTGTTCGACCACGGGGACTCGCGCATTCCTCGCGAACGTGATTGGATGAAGGCCAGCGACCACCGTCCACTGGTGGCGGTATTCAAATTATCCGCAACTTCCCGAAAACCATGAGGAAACTTTTCCCGCTCCTCGTTCTCCTGTCTTTGCTTTCGCCTTTGCCTGCCGCTGATGAGAGCGCGGACTCGGCGTGGGTGCGCATCGAGGCGCTGCGCAAGGGTCCGGGAGCACCTCCGGAAGACGCGCCGGAAAAAGCGGTCCAACTTGCGCGCTCCCACCTCGCCGCGCAGGAAAAAGCCCTGTCGGAATTCGTTGCGCGTTTTCCCTCGGACCCGCGCCGTTTCGAAGCCGAAATCGAACTCGCCGGCGTGACATCGTCGCTCGGCGCTTCGCTGTCCGACCGGCGGCGCGTGGAAAGTTCGCTGCAGAGATTGTCCGCGCTTGAAAGATCGGATTCCGTGCCGTCGAAAGTGAGAGCCGACGCCGCCTTCCAGCGCATCACGACCACGATGCAAACGGTGAACCTCGCCGCCGCGGCCCGCCCGGGGGAAACGGCCAATGCGCGCAACACCATCCTGGACGCCGCGGGAAATTTCGCCTCGCGCTATCCCGAAGATCGCCGTGCCGCCCGCCTGTTGGCCGAAGCGGCCACGCTGCTCGATGACCAACCGTCGCGCAAAAGGAAAATTCTGGAACAGGCCGCAACATTGGCGCGCGACGACGGAACCCGACAACGCATCCAAGACGACCTCAAGCGGCTCGAACTTCTCGGACGCGCCCCGGACGTGGGCTTCGAAACGATCCAAGGAGGAAAATTCCAAGTCGCCGCACAACGGGGCCGCGTCACGGCGCTCGCATTCTGGGCTTCCTGGTCCCCGCCTTCGGTCGTTTGGCTCTCCGAGTTCGCCGCCTTCGCGCGCACTTTGCCCGCGGGACGTGTGTCCATCGCCACGGTGAGTCTCGACCGTCAGACGTCGCATTGCCGCGGCACACTCGAAAAACTCGGCATCACGGATTGGCCCACGGCCTGCGCGGGTCGCGGCTGGGAAGATCCGACGGCACGGCAACTCGGAATCAACGCGCTGCCCACGCTTTTTGTCTTCGATGCCGAAGGACGTCTGCGCGCTCTGAACGCGCGCGGCAATTACGAGCAGACGATCAGGGATCTGGTCACGGAGAAGCCGGGCGTCAGGCGCTGATCGCCCAGAATTTCCGCGCGGCGTTCGGCCAACTGCGATCTTCGACCTTCCTGCGCGCCGCGCTTGCCTGGGTGCGGCGCAGAGTTTCGTCGGCGCAGAGCTTGCGCACGGCCGAGCACAACTCCTCGAGATCGCCGCCCCGCGTCACAAACCCTTCCACGCCGTCGCCCACGAGTTCGCGCGGGCCGCCCTGGTCGGATACCACGCAGGGCAATGCCGCGGCCTGGGCTTCGAGGATGACGTTGCCGAACGTGTCGGTCGTGCTCGGAAAAACGAAAACATCCGCCGACGCATAGGCCTTGGCCAATTCCTCGCCGCTCAGATACCCGGTGAAAATTCCCTCGGGGAAAGATTTTTCGAATTCCTCGGAATAAGGCCCGTGGCCGACAACCAAACCGCGCACCGGAAGCCCCTCCCCGCGCAAACGCCGCACGGCCGCGGCGAACAGATCGAGTTTCTTTTCCTTCGAGACGCGGCCGGCATAAAGCAGGCCGATTTCGCCGCCGGCCAAGCCGCGCGATTTCCAGAATTCCGTGTCGCGCCGCGAAGGATGAAACAATTCCGTGTCCAAGCCGCGCGGCAGAATGTGGATGCGGTCGGCTTTGATCCCGCGGCCTTCGAGGGCTTTGCGGTAGTCCTCCGAATTCACGAACACCGTGTCCATCTGCTCGTAGAACCACTGCATGAAATTCCAAGTGAGCGTTTCCATCCACGAGTCGTCGGTGAGAATGCGCACGTATTGGGGGAAATCGGTGTGGTAGATGCCCGCGGTCTTGACCCCGAGGGTTTTGGCCGCGAGCAACGCGCAAAGGCCGATCGGTCCCGGAGTGCTGATGACAACCTCGGTGAATCCCTCGCGCTGGATCCAGTCGATGATTTCCAGCACCGGGGGAAAACTCAGTTTTTGCAATTCGTATTCCGGCAACTCGAACTCGCCGACCGGCTTGAAGTTCATCACCGGGATGTTGCTGGGCGCCACTTCACCGCGCGATGTGGCCACGGTGAGATCGAATCCTTCGGCGCGCGCGGCCGCGGTCATTTTGCGGATGGTCGTCGAGACTCCATTGACATCCTCCAGCGTGTCGGTGAACCAGACGCGCTTGCGGTTGCGCAGCCACTCGGGCACTTCGCCGCAGGTGGCTTCGCACAGCGGCGCCAGATCACCGCGCCCCGGCGAGCGGAAAGCGTAGAAATACGGCGCAAGCCCGAGCGCGAGAGGAATAATCGAACCGATGAACTGCAGGCTCTCGACGACGCGTCCCGATTGCAGCTGCGCAATGAATTGAGAGAAGAAGCGGAACGCGAGCTGGTTGACGAGCAGGTTGGCGGTGAGGAATGCCCGGCGTTCCGGTTCCTCGATGCCGGCGGTTGCCTGTTCGATCGCGGAACGCATGCCGGGTTTGCCCACAGCATCCGCAAGTTCCTTCCAGAGCGAAGCGTTTCCGGGCAACGCGATTTCCCAGATCTTCCCTGTCGCAATGCCCTGCGCGAGAAAACCGAGTTTCTCGGAGAGCGTGAAGCGCGTCGGGTCCTTGCCCTCCATGAACCGCCCCGCCATTTTTTCAAGCAGGGCGGCGGCGGGCTTCTGCGCGTTGTTCGAAAGACGCTGGCCCGCGAATTCGAAAATCACGCTGTAAAGACTGTGCGCCATGATCAGCGGGCCCCCGCCTTGGCCACCGGGACGGCAATGGCCGTCGCGCAACGCAGCGAGAAATTCCTCAGCGTTTGCGCCTTCGGATTCGGTCCATGCGCGACCCTGGTAAATGCCGCCTTTGTCGTCGGAGCCTCCGGTGAAAGCCTTTTTCCAGGGGTCATCCCAGAGCGGTTGAAGTTTCTCCGCGTCGGCGAATTGCGCGATGCGTTCCGGCGTGAGTCCGGAAAGAGCGAATTCCGCCGAGCGCCCGAGCAACGGGTCACGCAAGCCGTTGACCGTTTCGAAATGACGGAAAAGAAGCACCAGTCGGCGCCAATGCGAAATCGAAAGTCTTTCGTCCACCGGCCAGAACGGATGCGCCACGGCGTGGGCGATACCCTGCGTCTTCAGCCAGGGCGCGAGTTCGTAGATGTTGCCGCGCAAACCCTGGATTTCGCGGTGCTGCCGCTCGTTGATCCCCCAGGCCAGAAGGTGGACTTTCACCTCGTCCTCGGGGAACACGGCGGTGATCTCCTCGCTGATGAATGCCCCGGGCTCGCCCGCGATCTCGAGACAGCCGTCGATCGTGTCATAGTCCGTGAACGTGACGAACTCGAAACCGCGGCCGCGCAGGTCGCGGTAAAGCGTCATCGGATCCGAGCAACTCGCCGGGAAATCCACCTTGCGAAGAAGCCAATCGGTCGCCCGCGCACTGTGACGGGTATGAAGGTGCAGATCGGCCCGCTTTTCCATCAACAGGACCTTAGCGGAACGGACAGACGATTACACCAACCGAAAAGCGGGGGCTCAAACAATCATGCCCGCGGCGACGGTCTCGTGCGTGCCGGGATCGACAAGGACAAACGAACCGGTGAGACGGTTGCGGCGGTAGCTGTCGTGGAAAAGCGGGGTGGCCGTGCGCAGGGCGACGCGGCCGATGTCGTTCATTCCGAGAGTGGGCACGCCCTCTTTCTTGTGCAGGGTTTCGATGTCCACCTGATACCGCAGTTCCTGCACGATCGCCTTGGTTTCCTTGGTGGTGTGGCGCAGCAGGTATTTGCCGCGCGGTTCCATGGGCTTCTGCGAGAACCAGCAAACCATGGCCTCGACATCCTGTCCGACATTCGGGGGATTGTTCGCTTTGACCAGCATGTCGCCGCGCGAGATGTCGATCTCGTCCTTGAGCGTCATAACCACGGACTGCGGGGCGAAGGCCTCGGGGATTTCTTTGCCGCCGGGAAGATGGATTTTTTCGATCGTCGTGGAAAAGCCCGAAGGCATCACCGTGACGACATCGCCGGGCTTGAACACGCCACCGGCCACGCGTCCGGCGTAGCCGCGGAAGTCGTGATGCTCTTTGGACTGCGGACGGATGATCCACTGCACGGGGAAACGCGCATCGACGTGGTTCTCGGTGCCGCCAGTGTAAACCGTCTCGAGGTGATAAAGGAGCGAAGGACCCTTGAACCACGGCATCTTGTCGGACTTTTCGACGACGTTGTCACCGTTGAGCGCGGAAAGCGGGATGGCCGTGATCTCGGCAATGTCGTCGAGACGCGAGGCGAACTGGTGGAAATCCTGCACGATGCGGTGGAAGACGGACTCGCTGTAATCGACGAGATCCATCTTGTTCACCGCCAGCGCGAGGTGGCGGATTTTCAGGAGATTGGCCACGAAGGAATGGCGCTTGGTCTGCTCGATGACCCCCTTGCGCGCATCGATGAGAATGATGGCGAGGTCCGCAGTCGAGGCGCCGGTCACCATGTTGCGCGTGTATTGGATGTGGCCGGGCGTGTCGGCGATGATGAACTTGCGGCGCGGCGTGGCGAAATAGCGGTAGGCCACGTCGATGGTGATGCCCTGCTCGCGCTCGGCGCGGAGACCGTCGGTGAGCAGGGCAAGGTTGACCACGGCATCGCCGCGGCGGCGTGAACTTTCCTCCACCGCGCTGAGCTGGTCCTCGAAGATGCTTTTCGAGTCGTAAAGAAGGCGCCCGATGAGCGTGGACTTGCCGTCATCGACGGATCCGGCGGTGGCAAAACGGAGAAGATCCATCAGAAGTAGCCCTCCTTCTTGCGGTCTTCCATGGCCGTCTCGGAGCGTTTGTCGTCGGCCCGCGTTCCGCGCTCGGTCTGCCGCGCGGCGGCGACCTCGGCGATGACTTCGTCGAGGGTTGCGGCCTTTGATTCGACCGCGCCGGTGCAGGTCACGTCGCCGATGGTGCGGAAACGCACCGTTTTCCGTTCGGGCTTTTCGGTGTCGAGCATGGTGATGTGCTCGGAAACAGCGAGCAGCGAGCCGTTGCGCGCGAAGACATCTCGCTCGTGGGCGAAGTAAAGCGAAGGCAGGTCGATCTCTTCGCGGCGGAGATACATCCAGATGTCCATCTCGGTGAAGTTCGACAGCGGGAAGACGCGGAAATGCTCGCCGGGATGATGGCGGCCATTGAAAAGATTCCACAATTCGGGGCGCTGGTTTTTCGGATCCCACTGTCCGAAGTCGTCGCGGTGGGAGAAGAAGCGCTCCTTGGCGCGAGCTTTTTCCTCGTCGCGGCGGCCGCCACCGAGGCAAGCGGTGAATTTGTGCTCTTCGACCGTGTCGAGCAGCGTCACCGACTGCAACGCGTTGCGCGAAGCATGCGGACCTTTCTCCTCTTTGACCCTGCCCTTGTCGATCGAGTCCTGCACGCTGCCGACCACGAGGCGGGCACCGAGTTTCCCGGCGAAGGCATCACGGTAAGCGATCGTCTCTTCGAAATTGTGGCCGGTATCGATGTGGAGAAGGGGGAAAGGTATTTTCGCCGGCCAGAAGGCCTTGGCGGCGAGGTGGGCCATGACGATCGAGTCCTTGCCTCCTGAAAAAAGCAGTGCCGCATTCTGGAACTGCGCGGCGGTCTCGCGCAGGACGAAGATTGCTTCGGCCTCGAGCTGGTCGAGGTGGTCTAGCTGGTAATGCGGCATGGGACGCTTCCTCCAGCCCGGGCTCTTCCGGTAGATTACTCCCCCCGGCGGCCGTCCGCGACGGACCGCCAATACCCGAGCAAATCGGACGCACACTGATCGACGGAACGGGCCTGCGTGTCAAGGACAAGCGCCGGATTCTCGGGCTCCTCGAAGCCGCTGTCCTTTCCGGTGAACTGTCCGATTTTTCCTTCTTGGGCCTTGGCGTAGAGGCCTTTGGGGTCGCGCTGCGCGCAGGTGCCGAAATCCGCCTTCACGTAAATCTCGTGGAAGTCGGGTCCGATGATTTGCCGGGCTGCGGCGCGATGGCGGCGGAGCGGCGTGATGACGGAAACGAACACGATGATCCCCTGCCCCGCGAGAAGCTTGGCCGTCTCGGCCACGCGGCGGACATTCTCGGTGCGCTCCTCGTCGGAGAACCCGAGGTTGCTGTTCAACCCGGTGCGCAGATTGTCGCCGTCGAGGATCACGGTCATGCGACCCAGGGCGTGCAGAGCGCGCTCCGCATCGTTGGCGATCGTCGATTTGCCCGAGCCCGAAAGACCAAAGAGCCAAAGCACAACACCGCGCTGGCCGAGCAATTTTTCCTTCGATGCTCGGTCGAGGAACCGTCCGTGTTCGGGATGGATATTTTTCATTGCTGCGGTCGGTGGATGATTTGCTGGCGCTGGAGAGTGATGGCGCGCGGTGCGGAATCTCCGGGGGATTGCACTTGAAGGGAGACGGATGATCCTGCCTGGCCGCGGATGAGAGAGGTCAACTCCCAGAGAGGCACGCTCTTGGAATCGACCCAGACGCCGTCGGCACCCTGCACGGACATGATGGTGTCCCCGGCTTTGAGCGCCGCGCTGGCCGGCGCGCCGGGCACCACCTGCTGCAAGACGGGTCGTCCATCCTGCGAAGTATTGAGAACCGCACCGATACCAACGGGCGCGGTGCTGCTGATTCCTTGTTTGGCCGCGGCGCGCGCGGCTTCGTCCGTGAGCGCATCTGCCCACTGGATGGCAGCCAGCGTGTCCCGGCCGGCCCAGGAAGACGCGATTTGCCGCGCAACACGCATGCGTTCACCGGCATCGGGAAACGCGGCGAGCGAAAAATTCTGCGCGGCGAGCGCGGGATTGCTCTCGGCTTCGGCACGCAGAATGCGCGCCAGCACCGCGTTGCGCGTGCGCTCGTCGCCAAGCTGCGCGGCCCACGTTCGCGCCGCGACCGGATCCGCGGACGCCCAACCCGCGGCGAAACTCTCGAGGAAACGCGACTGCTGCCATCCGTCGAGGCTGTTGCCGAGCGCGAGCGCGGCAGCGGGGTCGGAAGGCGCGAGTCTGGCCGCGGAGCGCCCGAGCACGCGGCGAAGTTCGCTCCCGGAAAGAAATTCCCCCGCCATGCCGGCCGCCTGCTGCGGAGTGAATTTTCCGGACTCCATGAGGTAAACCGCCAGCGCGCCAGCCGCGCCGAGACGCCGCACGTTTTCGTTGCGCAGCATGTCGGCCGAGGTCATGCCCGACCACTCGCCGAGCAACGTGAGCAGGGCGATCTCGCGGGATTTGTCATCGGGAAGCTGGCGCACCTTGGCAATCGCGGCCTGCGGATCGAGAAGAGCGGCGCGGCGGAATGCGGCCACGATTTCCTGCTCGTTGGCGCGATCGATCCGGGCGCCTGGAGCCGAAAAATCTTTCTCTTCGGCACTGTCATCGCGGCCGGGGACAAATGTCACCGGCTTGCTGTCTGCCATGTCACCGGAATCCGCAGACGCGACATCACCGGACGGGAGCGAGCCCGACTGGGCGCGTTGCTGCGGCGGCCGGGCCGACCGCTCTTTCGATTCTTCCGCACCGAGCCGGTAACCGAACACGCCGCCGAGGAGGAGAATCAGCGCCGCGGCGACGAGGGCAAATGCACCGGTTTTCCAATTCCAAGCCATGGATCAAAGGTGACCAAGGCGTTTGCCCGATCAAGAAATAGTTGGGTCCAAAGGAGAGACACCGGCCGGATTTTTTCCCGGCAAAAGTTCCAGTGCCGCACGCTTGGCCTTTTCCTTCGCGATGCGCGAGGCAAGATCCGCGGCGATCGGCGGGGCGCGAAAGACAAACATGCGCGGGACGATCTTGGGAATGAACTCGACATGCCCTTCAGCCAAGGCCGAAAGACGGAATTTCAGCGTGATGCGCGGAGGATCCGCGATGCACGAATACCGCGCCGACAGCAGACGGCACACCGGCACCGACATTTCACGTCCTTTGTTGCGGATGACCAGGGTATCGCCGGCGTCCCACACTTCGTCCGCCATCGTGAAGGTGAACGTGCACATGTAAAACCAAGTGACCAGAGCCATCCCCGGGGCTATGGCAGCGAGGCGCGGGTCAAGCTGTCCGCGGATTGCAGCGATCGTGGTGACGAGAGTCGCAACAGCCAGCGATCCGAACCAGAGCCACGGGCCGAAGCGCTTATACCAACTTGTGAGAGAAGACGAAATGCGTCGCATCAAGGCGTCGGAAAATCCCGCGGGTGAAAGTCATCGGACAAGGCGGGGGAAACGCTCGTGCACCCGGTAGGACTCGAACCTACAACCAATTGATTAAGAGTCAACTGCTCTACCATTGAGCTACGGATGCGTTGCGTGAGAGCACGAAAAGATGCGGCGTGACCGACGCGTGCTCAAGGAAAAACCGGACAACGCAGGGGGCTTCAGCGTGCCGGCGGCGTCACACTGCTCGCGGAGAGGTCGAGTCCGCCCTTCGCCCGTTGCAGCTTCGTCGCGATATCCGGCGAGGCTCCCTCGAGCGTTGCCGCGCGCTCCCATGCCTTGATCGCGTCCTTGGTGCGCCCGAGTTTCTCGAGCACATCGCCGAGATGCTCCTGGATCGTGGCATCGGGCTCGGAGGCGAGTTGCACGGCGCGCTCGAGCGGCACGAGCGCTTCGTGGTAGCGCCCCTGCTGATGGCAGACCCATCCGAGGCTGTCGAGGTAGGCGGGATTGTCCGGTTCCTGCGCGAGGGCCCGACGGATGTATTCCTCGGCCTGCGCGAGGTTCTCGCCGCGGTCGGCCCACATGTAGCCGAGGTAATTGAGTGCGGCGGCGTAGTTGCCGTCGCGTTCGAGGCAGGCCTGGAAGCGCAGGACGGCTTCCCCGTGTTCCCCGGCCCGCTCGGCCGCGACGCCATGCTGAAAATAGAAATCGGCGTCGAGGAATGACGGCTGGTAAAGCTTCGCAAGCGACTCGGCCATATCGAGCGCGTTGAGCGCCTCGCGCCAGCGCTTGAGGTGCCCGAGCACCTGCGCCTCGTAAAAAGGAAACTCGGGAAGGCGGTTGAATTTCGCGCGGGCTTCGCCGAGCCAGTGCACCGCGCGGTCGTAGTTCTCCGCCTTGATGCAAAGATCGGCGACTTCGAGATAGAGGCGCGGATCCTCGTCGTTGAGAGCGAGGGCCATTTCGTATTTTCCCACGGCATTTTCGTAATCCCCGCGCTTGAGAAGGATCTCCCCGTGCGCGCGGTAGGCCATGAGACTCGCGGGGTTGTCGGCCTGCACGCGCGTGAGTTCGGTGAGCGCATCGTCGTCCTTGCCCTTGGAAACGAGAGCCAAGGCAAGCTTTTCGCGGACTCCGGTGTCGGACGGATCCAAGATGAGCAGCCGGTTGGCTGCGGATATCGCGTCGTCCATGTGGCCGCCGGCGAAAAAGAAATTCAAGGCCCGGCCCAGCACGACGGGATCCTGCCGCGCGAGTTCCGCGGCACGGCGGTAGTGCGCCAAAGCCTCGGTCCGCAGTCTTTCACCGTTCGCACCACCGCCGAGGAGTTGGCGGATGCAGAGATCACCGAGTCCGGCCCAAAATTCCGGGCGGTCATTGCCACGCTTAGCCGCGCGATCCAAAAGTGTCGCGGCTTCGCCCGGTTGCCCCGCCGCGCGCTGCACGGTGTAGAGCATCTGGTAGCACTCGATGAGATCGGGATCGGCAGCGAGCGCTTGGCGTGCGAAGCGTTCCGCGGGCTCGAGCTTGCGCAATGTCACCGCATAAATGCCGGCGATGCGCAGCGCGAGGGCAGCGGAATCCGGGTTGCGCTTGAGCGAGTCTTTGAGGACGGCGAGTGCTTCGGGAACATCGCCACGCTGCAGCAAGGCGGCCGACACCTCGCGGGCGAGTGAGTGATTCGACAAGTCCCTCTCGAGGGCGCGCAGGTTGTGGTGCAGGGCGCGATCGGGATCGGTATCGGCCGCGAGATAGCCGGCGGCAACATGGGCCATGGCTTCGGCGCGCTTCTCCGATTCTGGAGCCAAGGAAGCCTCGCGCACTTGCTCGGCGTCGTCCCCCGAGCCATCGACCGCAGCCGCAAAGGCATGCGGCGCCAAGCCGGCTGCGAACCAGACAGCCAGGGCAGTGAATCTGGCTACGACGAAACGCAACCGGAAACGCGCGACCATGGTCGCCAAGATAGCCCTTAGCTCTTGTAGCGCAAACGCTTCTTGTGGCGGTTAAGCTTCATGCGCTTGCGGCGCTTGTGCTTGGCGATCTTCGCCTTCCGCTTTTTTTTGATCGAACCCATGCTGCGTCAATAAACCAACTTGTTCAGGGGATATTCTATGATGCCCTCGGCACCCAGCGCTTTGAGTTGCGGGATGATTTCGCGGACAACCTTCTCATCGATGACTGTCTCGACGGCAACCCAGCCATCGTGAGCCAAAGGTGAAACCGTAGGATTCCGGAGAGCGGGCAATTGCTCAAGCAAATTCTCCAAGCTCGCTTGGGGGAGGTTCATTTTGAGGCCGACTTTGTCGCGGGCGGCCAAGGCGCCTTGAAGCAGCAGAACAACGCGGTCCATTTTGCCGCGCTTCCACTCATCCGAGTAGGCCGTGCGGTTGGCGATGAAGACAGGGTAAGACTCCATGATCGTCTCGAGGATCCGGAGTTTGTTGGCACGCAAAGAGGAACCGGTCTCGGTGATATCGACGATGGCATCAACGAGGTCCGGCACCTTGACTTCGGTCGCACCCCAGCTGAATTCCACGTCGGCCTCGACCCCGCGGCGGCGGAAAAATTCTTTCGTCAGACCCACCGCCTCGGTGGCCACGCGCTTGCCGGCAAGATCCTCGATTTTCTTCACGGGCGAGTCCTCGGGGACCACAACCACCCAGCGTGTCGGTGCGGAAGTCGCCTTGCTGTAAGGCAGGTCGCAGAGCGAAGCGACGTCGGATCCGTTTTCCGCGACCCAATCGCGGCCGGTGATCCCGCAATCGAGGAAGCCTTGTTCGACGTAGCGGCTGATTTCCTGGGCCCGCAGCAGGCGGACCACCAACTCCGGGTCATCGACCGACGGCCGGTAAGAACGGCTGGCACCGGAAATGGCGAATCCCGCCTTGGCAAAAAGCGCCAAGGTTTGATCCATCAAACTGCCCGATGGCAAACCGATCCTGAGCGTGGGTTTCTGCATGGAAAAGAACCTCGAGACTACCCGAGGAAAAACCTTGTTCAAGCCCGCGGCAGCGGCATGTTGGCATCGGCACCGCGCCGCCGTAAGCTTCAACGCCCATGAACCGCTCGTCCGTGATGCAACAGCTCGAAGAGGAGGCGCCGAAGAAAGACCTGCGGGCGCGCTTCCTTCTTGTCGCACTGTTGCTTTCGCTGGCCATCCACGCCGGCTTCCTGTGGTGGGCACGCGACTATCCGGTGAAGACTTTCAGTGATTCCTACTACGAGGAGATGGTCCCGCGCGCGTTCAAAGTGGACCGTGTCGAGATCGACTCCCGGTTGCTCGAGGATGATCCGGCGCCCGAAGCCGCACGCACGATGAACACCCCCGCGCCGGTGGATCTGCCGCCCGAGGACGTGACCGCGGAACTTCCGCAAACGCAACATGCGCCCGCCAAACCCGGAGACATCGGCTTGGAAAAGGAACCGCCGCCCGACATCCGACGCGCCGCCGCCGAGGGCGCCGCACGGCTGAACGCCGCCGCAGCCAGCGCGCTCGAAGATGATCTCGACGCGATGCGCGAAGCGATGCTGGCCGAGGATGCCGCATCACCGGCCCAACCCGCCATCGAACTCGCGGCCGGAGCCTCCGCCCGTGGTGGCGATGCGGTGCCCGAAGGCTACAGCAATCTGGATGAGCTGCTCAGCCAAAGCGGAGGGCTTTCCGCCTCGCAAGCCCCGATCTTCATGCCGTCCGACGTCCTCTTCGGCTACGACGAATCTTTCCTGCGACCCGAGGCCGTCACCAGTCTGGAGAAACTCGGCGAGCTGATCCGCCGCAATCCCCGGGCGCGCTTCCGCATCGAGGGTCACACCGATTCTTTCGGCGGCACAGAATACAACGCGCGGCTGAGCCTCGCGCGCGCCGAGTCGGTGAAACAATGGCTGGCCGGAACCATGGCCATCGATCCTTCGTGCATCGAAACACGCGGCCTGGGCAGCACGCGCCCGCTCGCCCCCCTGGGCGGGACCGTCGAGGAGCAAAAGCTCAACCGGCGCGTGGAGATCGTCATCCTGCGGACCGACGCCGGAGAATAAACGCGGACACCCGCAACCGAAATGTCCACGACCTCCGACAAAAGCCTTGCGCACGCCGCCGAAGACCTCGAACGGCAGACCCGCGGAAAGACGGCCGCGGAATCGCTGGCTGCTTACCATCGTTTCCGCCGACACGAGGAACACCGCCTGCGGTTGCGGATATCGTCGGGCGCGGGCGGGCGCGAGGTTGTGCGGCAGCGCAGCGATCTGGTCGATGTGCTCGTCCGCCATCTCTACGCGCAGGTTTGCTGCGAACACACCGGGCGCCCCAAACCCGACGGGTTGGCCGTGGTGGCGTTCGGCGGCTACGGACGCCGGGAGATGAACCCTTTCAGCGACGTGGACATCATGTTCCTGCACGGCAAAGCGCGACCGGACGAAAAACAGGCCGCGATCATCCAGGACATCGTGCGCATGCTTTGGGACATCGGATTCAAGGTCGGGCACTCGGCGCGCTCGGTGCAGGAGGCCATCACGCAGGCCAACGCCGACCTCCAGACCAAGACTTCCATGCTCGAGTCGCGCTTCCTCTGCGGCGACAAGGACCTTTGCACGAAGTTCCGCAAGGAATTCGAACAAAAATGCGTGAAGGGCAAGGAGGACGCTTACACCGCCTGGCGGCTGGTCAACCAAAAGGAACTTCACGAACAATACGGGCGCATCATCTCGATGCAGGAGCCCAACATCAAACAGGGCGCGGGCGGATTGCGCGACTACCAGAACCTGCTGTGGATCGGGTCCATGCGCCACAACGCGCCGACCACGGCGAAGCTCGTGGAAAAAAAAATCCTCACCGAGAGCGAGCGACGACTGCTCGACAAAGCCCACGATTTTCTCCTCCGGGTGCGCACGGAGATGCATTTTATCAACAAGCGTCCGACCGACACGTTGACACTGCACCTTCAGGGCCAGGTGGCCACGCGCCTCCACTATCCGCACAAGCACATGCTGAGGCGCGTCGAGGATTTCATGCGCGACTACTACATGCACACGCGCAACATCCGCCGGATCATGGAGGTCGCCGTGCACCGCATGGTGCCGGAGCTGAAGCCTTCGGGCCACGCACGCAGACTGATCGGCCTGTTTGCGGCGCGCGACGAGCGGCCGGAGCGCTTCGACGGGTTTTACGCCAAAAACGGGATGCTCTACGCGGATACGCCCTCGGTGTTCGGCCAGGACCCGCAGCGCCTCATGCGCCTTTTCCAGCACGCGCAGGTCCGCCGACTCGCGCTTTCGCCCGAGCTGGCCGACCTCGTGCGCAAGCGCCTCGACCTTGTTGATCGCACCTTCCAATACTCGCGCGCGGCGCGCGAGGTGTTCCTCGCCATCCTTTCCCGCAAAGGTGAAGTCGGGCGCATCCTGCGCATGATGCACGAGACCGACTTTCTGGGCCGTTATCTTCCGGAGTTCGGAAGGCTCACCTGCCTGGTGCAGCACGAGTTTTTCCACCGCTACACCGCCGACGAACACACGCTGCTTTGCATCGACAAGCTCGACGAGTTGATCGACACCGACGACCCGAAGCTCAAGGGCTACCGCGCGCTGTTCCAGCAGTGCGACACGCCGTCCACCCTCTACCTTGCGCTGCTCATGCACGACACGGGCAAGGCGGAAAACCGCCGGCATCACGAGGATGCCAGCGCCCTCCTCACCGCGCGCGTCGCCCGCAGGCTGCAGCTGCCTTCCGGCCAGCGCCGCGCTCTCCTGCTGCTCGTGGACAACCACGGTCTGCTCTCGAAGACAGCCCAGTCGCGCAACCTGGACGACCCGGCGACCATCTCGCACTTCGCCGGCATCGTGCAAAGCTCCGAGGACCTCGATTCGCTCATGCTCATCACCCTGGCCGACGGACGCGGGACGAGCGACGCTGCATGGTCGGATTGGAAGGAAGGGCTCGTCTGGCAACTTTACCGTTCGACCACGGCTTTCCTCAGACAAGGCGAAGAATCCTTCAGTCAGCAGCGCGTCGGGCTCGAGGTCCTGCAAAAGACTGTCGCCGAAAAGCTGGGCGCCGATTTCGCCGAGGAAACCGCGGCCCATTTCGCGCAAATGCCCGAGCGCTACTTCCGCACGTTCCCGGCGCCGGACATCGCAGACCACATCCGGTTTTTCCGGGAATTTTATGCCGCGCAACTCGGCGAAGGCGCGGGCGGCGTTTGTCCGGTGATCAAGTGGGTGCACCAACCCGAAAAAGGACACAGCGAGGTCATCGTCTGCGGCTGGGATCACCCCGGACTCGTCGCGCGCATCTGCGCCGCGTTCCTCTCCGCGCGAATCAACGTGCTGAGCGCGGACATCTACACGCGCGGCGACAATCTCGTGCTGGATTTTTTCCGCGTCTGCGACCCCAAGCACCGTCCGGTGGACAGCGAGCGCGACCACCGCATGGTCGAGCGGCTCCTGGACGAGTCGCTGCTCGATCCCGATTTCGACTTCCTCCCGCACATCGAAAAGGCGCGCCAGCGCATGCGCTACTTCATGTCGCAAGAAGCCGACATCCCCACGCGCATCACGGTCGATGACCGCAGCCACCCCGTCTTCACCATCGTGGACATCGAGACGCCCGACCGGATGGGGCTGCTTTACGATCTGTTTGCGGCCATCGCGAACCTGGGGTTGTCGCTGGAACTGGCGCGCATCACCACGGAAAAGGAAGTGGCCATGGACACCTTCTATCTCGTGCGCGCCAAGGACGGCGAAAAAATCACGAGCGACCGCGACATCCGCGCACTGCAACGCGCGCTGCACGATGCGGCCGTCGGCTCGCCGGCGAAATAGTTTGTTCACCGCGGGCAGATCTCAGGAGCCGCTTTTCCCTTCCGCCCGCGGCAGGCTGGTGTAAATTAAAGACATTATGGGCTGCAGCAAAATTGATCCTTCTTTGCATCAAGCGAAGAAGCCGGACTGGATCAAAGTTCGCCTTCCGTCCAACCCGGTGTTCTTTTCCACCAAGGCGCTGGTTTCCGATCTCCGTTTGCACACGGTGTGCGAAAGCGCGCAGTGCCCGAACCGCTGGGAATGCTGGAGCCAAGGAACGGCGACCTTCATGATCGCGGGCGACCGCTGCACCCGTGCCTGCGGATTCTGCGCAGTGACCACGGCCAAGCCTTTCGCGCTCGAGCAGGACGAACCGCAGCGCGTGGCAGAAGCCGTGGGGCGGATGAAACTCAAACACGTCGTGATCACCGCGGTGGCGCGCGATGATATCCCGGACGGCGGGGCGCTGCATTTCGCGCGCACGATCGAGGCTGTGCGCCAAAAGGACCCGGCCATCATCATCGAGGTCCTGGTGCCCGACTTCAACGGCAAGGACGATTCACTGCGCACGGTGCTCGAGGCGGCGCCGCATGTTTTCAACCACAACATCGAGACGGTCGAACGCCTCACGCCGCTCGTGCGCTCGCGCGCCAAATACAAGCTCTCACTGCAATTCCTCCGGCGCGCCAAGGAACTGAGCCCGGACGTCGTCACCAAGAGCGGCATGATGCTCGGTCTCGGGGAAACGGAGACCGAAATTTTCCAGGCCATGGACGACCTGCGCGAGCACGATGTCCAGGTGCTGACTCTCGGGCAATATCTGCGCCCCACACCGCAGCACCTGCCAGTGGTGGAATTTATCCGTCCGGAAACATTCGAACTTTACGGCGACATCGCCCGGAAGAAAGGCTTCGCCCACGTGGCCAGCGGGCCGCTCGTCCGCAGCTCGTATCACGCGGACGACTTCAATCCGATCGAAGCGAAAAAGCGGGGTTGATCGCCATGGCCGGGCGCGGGCGAACAATCGTCATCACCGGGATTTCGCGCGGTTGCGGGCGCGCGTTGGCGGAACACTACCTAGCCGAGGGACACCGCGTGGCCGGTTGCGCAAGATCGCAGGATGTGGTGGACGAACTGCGCGCGGAACACGGCCCGCTGCACCATTTTTCTGCCGTCGATGTTTCGGATGACGAGGCGGTGCGCGTCTGGGCCTGCGATGTGCTCGCGCATTTCGGCGCACCGGATTTGCTGGTCAACAACGCGGCGGTCATGGCGGAAAACGCACCGCTTTGGGACATCCCGGCGCCCGAGTTCGATGCCGTGATCGACACCAACATCAAAGGCACGGCGCACGTGCTGCGTCACTATCTGCCGGCCATGATCCACCGCGGCTCCGGCGTGGTCGTCAATTTCAGCTCCGGCTGGGGACGTTCGACGTCACCCGAAGTGGCCGCCTACTGTGCGAGCAAATGGGCGATCGAGGGTCTCACGCAGGCGTTGGCGCAGGAACTTCCAAAAGGACTTCCGGCGGTGGCGCTCAACCCCGGCATCATCAACACGGACATGCTCCGATCCTGCTTCGGCAAAGATGGTGCCGCGCGATACCCGACAGCGGATCAATGGGCCAAAGCGGCCGGACCCTATCTTCTCGACCTCGGACCGAAGGACAACGGCAGGGCTCTCACCGTGCCGGGCATGCCGTCGGAATAGTCCCCATCGCCCCGTGCGATTTCATGCTTCCCGCGTGCGGCAGTGCTACCTAGCTTGAGTGCGTCGTATCAACACAACCCCGAAAATCAAAAAACTATGAATTGGTATCTTGATGCCTGGAAAAACTACGTCACGTTCACCGGCCGCGCCCGGCGCAAGGCTTACTGGATGTTCGTGCTGTTCAACATCATTGCGATCATCGTCCTGAACATCATCGAAGGCGTGATCGGCCTCCGCAGCGAGGGAGGCTACGGAATCCTGTCCGGCCTGTATTCGCTGGCGGTGATTCTTCCCGGACTCGCCGTTGCCATCCGGCGTCTTCACGACACCGGGCGTTGCGGATGGTGGATTCTTATCGGCTTGATTCCCCTGATCGGTCCCATCGTCCTGCTCGTGTTCTTTGTCCAAGACAGCCAACCGGGCGAGAACCAATACGGCCCGAATCCGAAAGGCGCCTGACAGACGCCCGGTCTTTATAAAACCGGCGGGGCCGAGCGCTCCGCCGGTTTTTCTATTTGGTCGAAAGCCCGAAGCCTTCGTGAACGACTTTGGCCGCGTCGGCGATGCGATCCTCGTCGAGGATGACGGCGATTTTGATCTCCGACGTCGAGATCATCTGGATGTTGAATCCGCCGTTCGAGAGCAGGTCGAAAAGTTTCGCCGCCACACCGGAGTGCGAGCGCATGCCGATGCCGACCACGCTCAGCTTGGCGACCCCGGCGGTGCGGGTCACACCGGCCGCACCGATTTCTTTGGCCACCGCGTTGAGCGCGGCATCCGCTTTTTCCAGTTCGTCTTTGTTCGTGGTGAACGAGATGTCGGTTTTTCCCGCGTGGGGCGCGGTCTGCACGATAACATCGACCACGACATTGGCCGCGGCGAGCGCGTTGAAGATTTTCGCCGCGGTGCCGGTCTTGTCGGGGACGCCCTCGATGGTGACTTTCGCCTGGTTGCGTTCGATGCTGACGCCGCGGATCACGACGTCCTCCATTCCTGGTGTTTCGGCTTTCACGATGGTTCCCGGGTTGTTGTTGAAACTGCTGCGCACTTCGAAAAGGACGTTGAATTTGTTGGCGAACTCGACCGATCGCGACTGCATGACCTTTGAGCCGGACGATGCCATCTCGAGCATCTCCTCGTAGCTGATGGTATCGATTTTGCGGGCCGCCGGCACGACGCGCGGATCGCAGGTGTAAACGCCGTCCACGTCGGTGTAGATC
>VEQL01000027.1 GCA_018883245.1 Chthoniobacterales bacterium | reverse complement strand
AACAACGAGGATATTCTCTTCTTGCGGCATGGCGTGCGAGGTTACCCGTGCCGCTATTTTTGGCCATCCGGAAAAGTAATTCCCTCTACCGCTTGCCAGCCTTGTGCCGTGCTTTAATCTTTGTCCATGGCCGTCCCCGACTTCGCGCACCTGCATGTGCATACCGAGTATTCCATGCTCGACGGGGCGGTGCGCATTGCCGACTTGATGCGCAAGGTTTCGGAGTCCGGGATGAAAGCCGTGGGAATGACCGATCATGGCGTCCTCTACGGCGCTGTTGAGTTCTACAAGGAGGCGCAGAAGGCGGGTGTGAAGCCGTTGCTGGGCTGCGAGATGTATGTCGCGCCGGGCTCGATGCACGAAAAGAAGTCCTCCTCCGGCAAAGACGCCGCATACCATCTCACGGTGCTTGCCGAGACGAACGAAGGCTGGGCGAACCTCATCAAGCTCGTGAGCGCCGCGCACCTCGAAGGATTCTACTACAAGCCGCGCATCGACAAGGACCTGCTTGCGCGCAATGCCAAGGGTCTCATCGGCCTCAGCGGGTGCCTGAAAGGAGAAATCAGCAGCGCTATCCTCGACGGCAATCCGAAGCGCGGACGCGACCTCACCGCGCAATACCGCGATATTTTCGGTGCGGGAAACTTTTTCGTCGAAATCCATGACCATGGAATGGACGCGCAGCGTGAGGTCAACTCGCACCTGCTGCGCTGGAGCGGTGACTTGGGCCTCGGTCTTGTCGCGGCCAACGATGTCCATTTCCTCGAGCGCAGCCACCACGAGGCGCACGACGTCATGGTCTGCATCGGCACGGGTGCCAATGTCACCGACGAGCGCCGTCTGCGCTACGTGCCGGAGCTTTACCTCAAGACTCCTGCGGAGATGGCGGAAATTTTCCGCGATCATCCGGATGCCCTGTCCAACACGGCTCGCATAGCCGAACGCTGCGATGTGACCATGGAATTCGGCAAGTCGCGGTTTCCCGTATTCCATCCGCCGGAAGGAAAAACCCGCGAGGGCTACCTGCGCGAGCTGTGCGAAGAGGGATTCCGCAGACGTTATGGCAAGGGAGCGCCCGAGTTGGCGGAGCGCTTGGATTACGAACTCGGCGTCCTGCAGAAGCTCGGCTTCACGAGTTATTTTCTCATCGTCTGGGATTTTATCCGCTTTGCAAAGGAGCGCGGGATCCCCGTGGGCCCCGGACGCGGATCGGCCGCCGGAAGCATGGTGGCTTACGTGCTGGGCATCACCGATCTTGACCCGGTGCGATACGGCTTGATCTTCGAGCGGTTCCTCAACCCGGAGCGCGTCAGCCCGCCCGACATCGACGTGGATTTTTGCCAGGCGCGGCGTGGGGAGGTCATCGAATACGTGCGGCAGAAATACGGCGAGCGTTGCGTGTCACAGATCGTCACGTTCAACCAACTCGGCGCGAAAAGCGTGGTGCGCGATGTCGCGCGCGTCCTCGGCATGAGCTACGGCGAAGGCGACCGCATCGCCAAAATGATCCCCAACGAGCTGAATATCACGCTCGAGACCGCCAAGGAGAAAAACCCCGAGCTGAAGCAGGCGATCCAGTCAGAGCCGGCCACGCAACAACTTTGGAGCTACTCCACGGTCCTCGAAGGTCTTTCGCGCAATGCGGGCATCCATGCGGCGGGCGTGGTCATCGGCGACCGCGATCTCTCCGAGATTGTCCCGCTCTGCCGGGGCAAGGAGAACGAGGTGGTCACGCAGTATTCCATGGAGCCGCTCACCGACCTCGGGATGCTGAAAATGGACTTCCTCGGGCTCAAAACACTCACGGTCATGCGCGACGCCGAGGGGTTGATCCGCCGCAAAATTCCGGACTTCGACATCGAGAAAGTGCCGGTCGATGACAAGGAGGCTTTCGACATTCTGAACCGCGGCGAGACCGTCGGCATCTTCCAATTTGAAGGCGGCATGTCCCGCTATTGCCGCAATTTCGGCTTCGCCAGCCTCGATGATATGAACGCGCTGTGCGCACTCTACCGTCCCGGTCCCATGGCGCTGATCCCCGATTACATCAAGCGCAAGCGCGGCGAGACCAAGATCAATTACGATCATCCGCTTCTGGAGAAAGTGGCGAAGGAGACTTACGGGATCCTGATCTACCAGGAACAGGTGCAGCAGGCGGCGAACTTGCTTGCCGGCTACAGCCTCGGCCAAGCCGACCTCTTGCGCCGTGCGATGGGCAAGAAAGACAAGGAGAAGATGGCGAAGGAGCGCGAGGTTTTCATCGAGGGATGCAAGACTCACAACAGCATCCCCGAGAAAAAGGCGGCGGCAATTTTCGACTTGCTGGAAAAATTCGCCGACTACGGTTTCAACAAAAGCCACAGCGCAGCCTACTCGCTCATCAGCTACCGCATGTGCTGGCTCAAGGCGCACCACCCGGTGGAATTCATGTGCGCGGTGCTGAGCAATGAAGTCGACGACACGGACAAGATTTCGTTCTACGTGGACGAAGCCAAACGCATGGGCCTGGCGATCCTGCCGCCCGACCTGAACAAAAGTCTGCTCAAATTCGCCCCCGAAGAGCACGAGGGCAAGATGGCCATCCGGTTCGGTCTGAGCGGGATCAAAAATGTCGGCGAAGCCGCCATGGCCGAGGCGGTGAAAGAGCGCGAGGCGAGGGGCCCCTTCGCTTCCATCGAGGATTTTGCCGCACGCATGGATCCCCGCGCGATCAACCGCAAGTCCATGGAGTGCCTCGTCAAATGCGGCGCTTTCGATTTTACCGGCGAGGAGCGCGCGCAAATGGTCGAGGATTTGGAGCCGGTCCTGGCCGCCAGCGCTTCCGCCCACCGCGACCGCAACGCCGGTCAGCAAAGCCTCTTCGGATCCGAAACGATTCCGGTCACGGCCAAAGCCGGAGGCCGTCGCCGGGCGCGCCCCTTCGAAGAGTCGGAACTCCTGTCCTTCGAGAAGGAATTGCTCGGCTTTTATGTCACCGCGCACCCGCTCGACCCATACCGTGGCACGCTCGACAACGCAAAATTCACCAAGGTTCGCGCCTTGGAGGAAATGGACGACCGCGTGACCCTCACCGTTGCCGGCTTGCTCGACGCCGTGGAAAAAAAATTCACCAAGTCCACCGGCAAGCCCTGCGCCTTTCTCGCATTGGAGGATCTCACCGGCAAAGTCGAGGTGCGCGTCTGGAGCGAAGCCTTCGAGAAATATGCGGGCCTGCTCGTCCCGGGCAAAGTGGTGCAGGTGACCGGGCGCCTCGACAAACGCGACGACAAACCGGCTGTCACGGCCTCGGAGATCAAAGTGCTGCCTCCCACCCCCGGGAGCGAGAAGCCGGTCATCCTCCGCCTGGCCGCGGGGGGCGCAGGGCGCCGCGAGGTCGAAAACGTGCGTGCCGCCGTTCTCGATTTTCCCGGGCGTCGGCCTCTCGTCCTCGAATTTGTCGCGCGCGACGGGCGGACGATGAGGGTCCGCGCGGCGGAGCAGTTCAAGGTGGGGAACGAGCAGGGTCTGCGCGAGGCTCTCAATGGTCTGCTGGCCAACTGAACGCGCCATGAGCCGCCAAGCACTCCTTTCGGTCTATGACAAGCTCGCCGCGTTGCTGGAAAAACTGCCGGGCTCCCTGCAGGAACCCGTGCTGCGGGAACTCGAGCCCATCAAGGAAATTTTTCTGCGTCAGCGCGCGCCGAGGGTGTGTGTCTTTGGCGAGAACGCGATCGAGTTGCCGGCGTTGATCAACGCCTTGGCCGGGCGCGCCGTCCTGCATGCACCGATCCTGCGCGGACCTTGGACCCCCGTGCAAGGCAGCGGCACGGTGGACTGGGCTGATCTGCGTGGCTCCGGTTCTCTGTCGGGTGGACCTGCTGACATTTATCTGCTTGTCGCGACGTCTTCGTTTTCCGCGTCCGACGCTCACCGCACCGCGGAGGTTCTTGCCGCTGCCACGCCGCGCGAGGGAGGCGGTGCGGCCGGCTTGGCTGTTCTGACGCTTGGTGATGCTGGCGACAACGCGCGCGTTCTGTCAGCCTTGGCGGAAACACAGGCCTCCGGCGCTGTCCTTTTCTCCACCCATCTGCCGCACAGTGGCCTGGACCACGGATTCACCACCGTCTCGCGCTCCGCTCTCGGAGACCGATTGTGCGAATACATCCCGGAGGAATCGCAGCTTGAAATGGCGCGCTTTTTCTCCGCACGGGGTGCGCAGGCCCGCCTCGCCGGAACCGTGCTCAAATCTTTCGGCGCCGTGGCCGGGATCATCGGCGTGCAGCCCATTCCTTTGGCGGATTTCCCGATTCTGCTCACGCTCCAGATGTTCATGGTGGCGCTCATCATCCATGTCAGCGGCCGCGAATTTTCCCTGCGACTTGCCGGGGAATTTGCTGCATCCCTCGGTGTGGGGTTCGGTGCGGGCTTGGTTTTCCGGGAAACCGCACGCGCGGCGGTGAAGATTCTTCCCGTCTGGGGGCATATGATTTCTGGCGGCGTGGCCGGAGCGGGAACCTACGCGCTCGGCAGGGCGGCCATCGCCTATTTCATCGAGGGCAAACGCGTGCTGCGTTTGTCGCATTCGCGAAAGCTACGCAAGCCGCTGCCGAGCCCAGGGCCATGAGAACGCCCGTGCGGGCCCTGCCTGCCGACCGCGTTTTCGCAGGCACCTGCGCTTGGAGCTTCGATGATTGGCGCGATGTCTTTTATCCGCACGGGTTGCCGCGCAATCGCTGGCTCGAATACTACGCGCACCGTTTCCGTGCCGTGGAGATGGACTCGAGTTTTTACCACATGCCCTCGGCGCAGACGGTTGATCATTGGAGCGGACTGACTCCACCCGGCTTCCGGTTTTGCCCCAAGCTTCCCAAAACATTAAGCCACGAGAAGCGTCTCGAGGACCCCGCACCCGAGATCAGCATGATGAAACACCTCGCGCGTGAACTCGGGTCGCGCATGGGCTGTGCCTTGCTGCAGCTCCCGCCATCCTTCCATGCCCGTCCGGCGGAGCAAAAAGCCTTGCGCGCTTTTCTCGGCGCGTGGCCGCATGACGTCCCGCTGGCCGTCGAATTCCGCCATGCCGATTGGGACACACCGCATGCCGCATCCCTGCTCCAGGCGCATGGCGTGGCTTGGGTTTGGTCCGACCAGTGGCCGCTGGGTGGGGAAAAGCGTGCCGGATTCGGCTTCCTGCCGGTGACGGCACCGCATATTTACGTGCGTCTCCTCGGCGACCCGCGCACGAAATACGGACCCGGCGGGCACGAGACGCATCGCTACGGCAAGCTGCTCTGGCCTCGAGAAACGGCGCTCGAACACTGGTCGGTCAAACTGCGCCACCACGCCGATGCAAGCGCGCTCTACGTCTTCACCAACAACCACTACGAAGGCATGGCGGTGGAAACAGCGCGCCGGCTTTGCTTCAAGCTGGGAGTGGATCTTCCGTCTGATCCGCCAGATGCCAAGGAGCAGCTCGATCTTTTCGCCGGTCTCTCCAAGGCCTAGCATGAACTTTATGCGCCTGCTGCTCGTTGACGGTCACTATTACGCTTACCGTTCGTTTTTCGCGATTCGCGGACTCACCAATTCCCGTGGAGAGCCGACCAACGCCGTGTTCGGTTTCGTCAAAGCGCTGCGCAAAATGTTGTCCGACGTGAAACCCGACGCGGCTGCGGTGGTGTGGGATGCAGGCTTGCCGGAGCGCCGCATGCAACTTCTGCCGTCCTACAAACAGCAGCGCGAAGAAACGCCGGACGATTTGGTAAAGCAGTTGCCGGTGATCGAGGAGGCCGTCACTGCCCTCGGTTTGCGCAACGTCAGCCTGCAGGGGCACGAAGCGGACGACCTGATCGCCTCCTACGCCGCGGCGGCGCGGAAAGAAAAAGGCGAGGTGGTCATTGCCACCAACGACAAAGACATCTACGCGCTGGTCGGCGACGGAGTGGCGATCTATTCGACGAACAAAACCGACCTTGGAGACCCGAAGGACGGCTTTGCGTTGCTGGGTCCGGCGGAAGTTGAAAGAAAATGGGAAGTCCGGCCGGAACAGATTCCCGATGTGCTGGCGCTCACCGGCGACACGGCGGACAACATCCCCGGGGTCGATGGCGTCGGACCCAAAACGGCCGCGAAACTTGTGCGCGAACACGGTTCGGCTTCACTGCTTGCCGAGAATCCCTCGGTGATCGCGAACGAAAAGCTGCGTGAAAAGGTCGCAGCAGCCGCCGCCAGGTTGCGCGATAATCTCGAACTCGTCCGGCTTGAGCATGATCTTCCTCTGCCCGTGGCGCCGAAGGATTTGGAGATCAGGCCCGATGCGGCGGCGATGGCGGCCCTGGCCAAACGCTGCGAGTTCCGCAGCCTCCTTGCGGAATTTGAAAAGCTCGCCAAAGCAGGAGGCTCCGCATCCCAAGGCGAGCTGTTCTGAGCGTCGCCACGCGTCCGCTGTTGCCAACGGCGGCTGTTACCGCAAAAATGCGTTGATGAAAAATTTCACCCTCGCCTTCGTTGTTTTTGCAATTATCGCATCTCCGCTTTGGGCCCAGCAGGCGCCCGTCGATTGGAAAACGCTAGCCGCCGAGTTCGCCCAAGATCAGGCGGCGGCCACTGCCAAGTATCAAGGCAAGCTGATAACCGTCACCGGACCAGTGGCATCCATCGCCGCGGGCGACATGACGGTCGATGATCCATCCGTGGCCGTCATCCTGTCATCAGCCGATGGTCCGGGCCCCGACGTGAAGTGCCTTTTCCAGAACGAAGATCTTCCTGTCGGCACCGAGATCTATGTCACGGGTGACGGAAGCGAAGCTATTCTCCGCAAAAAGGACTCCGCCGGGAACCTGACCTCTTCCGAACCGCTGGTCGATGTCGGCCAGCAGATCGTGGCTACCGGTTCCTTTTTGAGCTACGATGGCGGTGACATAGTCCTGCAGCACTGCCGCTTGGACAAGGAACAGCCGGAGTAGAACCTATCCCAAAACCTGGCGCGGTGGCGTTGCGGATAATTTTCGTTTGTGGCAAGGAGCAAGCGATGTGGCTGTATCCTCTGCGATACAGTCCCGAGCGCCGCGACGCAGCCACGGAAGAAAAGCGCCGCAACCCTCTCGGGCAGGGTCATGGCGGGGCGTCTGGCGGCGTTGCTTCGCCAGTCACGATGCGCAGAGGCATCGCTCCCTGCTCGCGCCTTGCCATCCGCCCCGCCATGACCCTGCGCCACCCCGCGAGGTTTTGGGATAGGTTCTAGAAACTCACCACGGCGTTGACGCCGAGGGCGAGGGCGCTCGGTGTGGACGGACTGCCGCCGGGATTGACCAGCATTTGCGCGCCGGGCTGAATGATCAGACCGGGCAGGACTTGGATGCCGTAAGAAAGTTCCACCGTCATTTCGTAGAACTGCGGTTTGGTCGTCACGCTGGCGGCCTGCTCGCTGCGGAGCTGGCTGCTGTAGGCGCCGTAGGCCAGACCGAGGGAAACGAAATCTTTCGGACGGCTTTCCAGCGGCCCATAAGCGACGAGACCGGAGCTGAAATAATAAGGCATGGGGCTGACTGCTTGGCTCGGCGCAACCACGAAGCTGCCGAAAACGCCGAGATGCCGGTTGGCCGAAGGCTCACCGAAACGCATCAGCGCCTGATCGGCGACCGCGTAAAGACCGAAGCGCCCGTCGCTCGAGGTGTTCGAGTCATAGGCCGGCACGCTGCCGCCGAGGACAAAGCCGCCGAGTTTCAAGTTGCCGGGCAAGCCGGTGTCACCGGTCGCCTGGTTGCGCCGCCAACCGATTTCACCGATGCCGAAGGGCGGACCATCGAAGGTGAAATCCAGACCGTAGCGATCGGCCAGCCCGACATCGGGATCGCCGTTGTAGATGCCGGCCATGGCGTAGAATTGCTCGACGGGTGCGATTTTGACGCGCGCGCCCCACGTGGTGGCAGGATAGCCGAAGGCGCCGGGCGAATTGTAAAAGATGGCGAAGGGGATGGCGTTGAAAGCGACCGACGTGAAAGTGCGGAAATAGGCCGATGCGGCAAACTCCTCGCCGTAGAGGCTGTCGATGGAGACGCGCCCGGCGCGCAGGCTGAGTTTCCCGTCAAAGAGCGATTGCGTGTAGCTGAGATCGGTGAGGCGCGGTCCGGGCGGGGCGACGTCGGAGGATTGGATGGGAAACACGTTGCCGACCACATCCTGCGACAACTGCGTGCCGAAGTTGACGGCAAAGCCGATGTGGAATTCGCCGCCGGGAATGTTGACCAGCTTCTCGGTATCCAGCTTCAGGTCCGCGCAGAACATGCTGTAGGACGTGAAGCCTTGCTCCACACCGCCGTAGGGATTGCCGTAGGCATCGGAGATGAGCAGGAACTTGGGCTTCACGCCTTTCTCCCAGAGAGACGTGCGCACGCCCATCCAATCTCCGAGGAGATAATTCTCCCGGAAATTGGCGTCCTCCACCGCGGCGGAGTCGGGGACGGCCGCCCGCGCCATGCCGAGGCACAGCGCGAGGGCAGCGACCGCGGACGCGAAAAGCGCCCGGCCCGACTCAGGCCAGCTTGGGATAAGCCGGCGTGTAAACATGGGAGCGGATGAAGGCCTCCATGTCCGCGGGACGCTCAACCGTGGCGAGGCCGCTGTCGAAGACGAGCTTGGCCACGCGGGCCGCCGTCTTGATCTCGGTCTCGAGGATGTTGGCTTGCAGCGGATAGAGCAGGCCTTGCTTGAGCAGATCGGGCGAGACCTGGTCGGCTACACCTTTGGCCGCCTCGATGAACATCTCGTCGCTGACGCGCTTGGCCTGCGTCGCGTAGATCGCCATGGCCACCGCGGGGAAGATGTAGAAGTTGTTGGCCTGCCCGGGAATGAAGGTCTGTCCCTTGAACTGCACCGGCTGGAACGGAACACCCGCCGCGTAGATCGCCTTGCCATTCGACCACGTGTAGGCCTGCTCGGCCGTGCACTCGGCGTGCTCGGTCGGGTTCGACAAGGCGAGGATGACCGGACGCTCGTTGATGCGGCTCATGGCCTCGACGACTTCCTTGGTGAACGCTCCGCCGATGGTGCTGACGCCGATGATGGTGGTCGGCTTGATGCTCTCGATCGCCGCGACGAAATCGCGCGTCGGCGCATGCGGGTGCGCGTAGGGGAGCTGGAAGTCAACAAGGTCGGTGCGCGTCGATTCGAGCAGACCGTTCACGTCGAACATGTAGACGCGCGACTGCGCTTCCTTCAGCGACATGCCCTGATCGACCAGCGCGGAGCAGAGGAGGTTGGCCAGGCCGATGCCGGCGGAACCGGCACCGAGGAAGAGGTATTTCTCGTCCTTGAGCTGCGTGCCTTTGAGCTTGGTCGCGTTGATCATGCCGGCCAGCGTGATGCCCGCCGTGCCCTGCACGTCGTCGTTGTAGACGCAGTATTTGTCGCGATAGCGCTCGAGAAGGTGGACGGCATCGACGCCGGTCCAGTCCTCGAAGTGGATGCAGCATTTCGGGAAAACCTCCTGCACCGCCTCGACGAACTCATCGACGAAGGAATAGAGGTCTTCGGTGGAGGGCCGACGCTCGCGCAGACCAAGGTAGAGCGGGTCATTCAGGTATTGCTCGTTGTTCGTTCCGGCATCGAGATACATGGGCAGGAGGCCTTGAGGCGGCACGCCGGCCGCCGCGGTGTAGAGCTGGAGTTTGCCGATGGGAATGCCCATGCCGTTGGCGCCAAGATCGCCGAGGCCGAGGATGCGTCCGCCGTCGGTCACGCAGATGAAGCGGACGTCTTTCTGCGGCCAGTTGCGCAGGATTTCTTTCACGTGGCCGCGACGCTTGATCGAGAGATACATGCCGCGCGGGCCGCGGAAGATGTGTCCGAACTTCAAGCAGGCCTCGCCGATCGTCGGATCATAGACGATAGGCAGGAAGCGCGCCGGATCCGACATAAGCGTGCGGTAGAAGAGGGTTTCATCGTGGTCGAGCAGGTTGACCAGATAGATGTAACGGTCGATGTCCGATGTCTTGTGGCTGAGTTGCAGCAGCACGCGCTTGAGTTGGAGATCTTCGGTCTCTGTTGCGTCGGGCACGAGGCCGACCAACCCGAGGGCTTGGCGCTCGGCTTCGGTGAAAGCGGTGGATTTGTTGAGGGCGGGATCTTGGAGAAGATCTGTGCCGCGTTTTGTAACGGTGGTGCTCATGGAGTTTGGATTTCTGCTTGGTCGGGAAAGTTCAGGCCTTCGCCACGTAGGGCGAGACCATCTTGGCCGGATCGACCACACGGTCGAATTCCGCCTCGCTGACGAAGCCGAGCTTGAGAGCGGCTTCCTTGAGGGTGAGATCATTGTCCATCGCGTAGTGGGCGATCTTCGATGCCTTGTCATAGCCGATGACCGGCGACAGCGCCGTGACCAGCATGAGGGAGCGATCGACGTATTCCGCGATCTTCTTGAGGTTCGGCTTGGTGCCTTCGACGAGGAACTTGCGGAAATTGGTGCAACCGTCGGTCAGCAGTGTGATGGAATGGGTCAGGTTGTAGATGATGAGCGGTTTGTAGACGTTCATCTCAAGATAACCGGCCGAGCCGCCGATGCCGACCGCCACGTCGTTGGCCATGACCTGCGCGCTGAGCATGGTGAGGGCTTCGGCCTGGGTGGGATTGACCTTGCCGGGCATGATCGAGGAGCCGGGCTCGTTGGCCGGAATGATCAGCTCGGCGAAACCGGCGCGCGGGCCGCAAGACATGAGGCGGACGTCGTTGCCGATTTTGAAAAGCGTGACGGCCAGCGTGCGCAGGGTGCCGGAAAGCTGGACGAGAGCATCGTGTCCGCCTTGCACGCAGAATTTGTTCGGAGCAGTGACAAAGGGCAGACCGGTGAGCTTGGCGATCTGCGCGGCGGCGGCCTCGGCGAAGCCGGGCGCGGAATTGATGCCGGTTCCCACGGCGGTGCCGCCGAGAGCGAGTTGGTAGACGCCTTTGAGCGCGTCCTCGATGCGCTCGAGATCGTCGGTCAGCGCGGCGGCATAGCCGGACCACTCCTGCCCGAGTGTGAGCGGCGTGGCATCCTGCATGTGGGTGCGTCCGATTTTGATGACGTCTTTCCACTCGGTGGCCTTGGCCGCGATGGCGTCGCGCAGGGCACCGACGGACGGCATGAGGCGCGTCTTCACGTTGACCGCCGCGGCGATATACATGGCCGAAGGGAAGGAGTCGTTCGACGACTGCGCCATGTTCACGTGATCGTTGGGGTGCACGGGCGCCTTGCTACCGAGCGCCGTGCCGGCCAGCTGGCAGCAGCGGTTCGAGATGACCTCGTTCACGTTCATGTTGAACTGCGTGCCGCTGCCGGTCATCCACACGTGCAGCGGGAACATGTCGGCGTGCTGTCCGGACAAAATTTCGTCGCACGTTTTGGTGATGAGATTGAATTGTTCGTCGCCGAGACGCCCGTCGTCGTGGTTGGCGATAGCGGCGGCCTTCTTGAGCGTGGCGTAGGCCGCGATCATCTCGCGCGGGATCAAGTCGGTGCCGATGCTGAAGTGTTCGAGCGAGCGTTGCGTTTGGGCTCCCCACAGTTTATCGGCCGGCACATCGACCTCGCCGAGGCTGTCGGTTTCTTTGCGGATGTTTGGCATATAATTTTTGGCTAATTAAGAGGGGCTGTGGTGCCGTCAGGGTGGGGAATCGAAAGTATTACGGTGATCGATCAGCGAGCGCGCGGATGGGTCTTAAGGGACATGAGCGCAGGGAAGCTATCGCGGGGCAAGAAACGACGCTACCGATAATTTCGCTCCTTTCGTAATAAACTGCCCAGTTTGGGTTTGCGCCCTGGTTTCCTTGCGGCATGGTGTCGCGCCAATGGCTCTGCTGCAGTTAAAATCGGTCTCGCTCCACTACGGGCGAGATTATCTCCTCGACGGGGCCGACCTTTCGATCGAGCCAGGTGAGCGAGTGGCGCTGCTTGGGCGCAACGGTTGCGGCAAGACCAGCTTGATGAGGCTGATTGCCGGAGAGGAGGGGGCCAGCGGGGGCGAGGTCATTCGTGCGTCCGGCTCGGTGATGACGCGCTTGGATCAGGAAGTTCCGCAAGGGGTCGACGGCACGGTGTTCTCGGTAGTGCGGGGCGGGATCTCGCCCACCCGTCACGAGGAAGACTGGGAGATCGATGTGCGGTTGGAGGAATTGCTGGCGGAAATGGAATTGCCCGCCGAGGCCGCGTTCGGCTCGCTTTCCGGTGGACTGAAACGCCGCGTGCTGCTCGCCCGCGCGCTGGCCGGACAGCCGGATTTGCTCCTGCTCGATGAGCCGACCAACCATCTGGACCTGAATTCCATTCTCTGGCTGGAAGATTTTCTGCTCCGGCATCCGATGAGCCTGCTTTTTGTCACGCACGACCGGACCTTTCTCCGACGTCTGGCCACGCGGATTGTCGAGTTGGATCGTGGCCGGCTTTTCGGTTGGGCTTGTGAATATGACACATTTCTAAAACGCAAAGCCGACATGCTCGAAGCCGAGGCGGTGCAGTGGAAAGCCTTCGATAAGAAACTGGCGCAGGAGGAAGCGTGGTTGCGCCAGGGGGTCAAAGCCCGTCGCACGCGCAACGAGGGTCGGGTGCGGGCTCTTCTCGAACTCCGGCGCGAGCGAGCGCGTCGCCGTGAGCGCTCGGGAACGGCGAAGATGGAGATTCAAGCCGGTGCGTTGTCGGGTCAGCGGGTTCTGCGGGCGGAGGGCATCACCTTCGCGCACCCGGAAATGCCCGGGCCGGTGGTGCGGGATTTTTCCTCGGAGATTTTTCGCGGGGACAAGATCGGGATTTTGGGACCGAACGGATGTGGCAAGACTACGCTGCTCAAGTTGTTGCTTGGACAGCTGGCACCGCAGGCGGGCAGCGTGACCACCGGCACCAATTTGCAGGTGGTCTACTTGGACCAGTTGCGCGATCAGATCGATCCGGACAAGACGGTGGCGGAAAACGTGGCGGGCGTCTCGCAATCCGTGCGCTTTCAAGGGCGCGATCGCAACATCCACAGCTATTTGGCGGACTTCCTGTTCCGCTCCGACCGCGTGCGCATGCCCGCGCGGTTGCTCTCCGGCGGTGAACGCAATCGCCTGCTTCTTGCCCGTCTCTTTCTGCAACCTGCGAATGTTTTGGTGCTCGACGAGCCAACCAATGATCTCGATGCCGAGACGCTGGAGTTGCTCGAGGAATTGTTGGTCGACTGGGATCAAACCTTGCTGCTGGTTTCCCACGACCGTGCTTTTCTTGATGCGGTGGTCACAAGCCTGCTGGTCTTCGAAGGCGACGGAACGATCAGTGAAGTCAACGGGGGTTACAGCGATTGGCAGCGTTGGTCGGCGCGCAACGCAGCGCCTGCCGTGGTCACGAAGTCTCCAGCGAAGGCGGAAGAACCGAAAAAGGAACGCCGGGGACGTGCGGAAAAATTCCTCAATCGCGAGCGGCGGGAGTTGGAAGAACTACCCGGACAGATCGAGTTGTTGGAAGCGGAGCAAGTCCGATATGCCGCGCAGTTGCAGGATCCCGAGTTGTATCGAACCGACCCCGACGCCTTGCCCAAGATTGAAGCCGAATCCACGGCTCTCGAGGCGAAAATCCGTGCCGCCTACGCCCGATGGGAGGAGTTGGAAGCAAGGAGATGCGCGCTCGAGTAAAAGGCTTTTCATTTGGAAGCCTCTTGCGCGCGGAGGGTTCGGCGTCGGAGAAATTATCTATAGCAGGAATGCGAGGGGTCGATTTCCTCGAACGCCAGGCATTATTGGAATAAAGGATCTTCAGATTGAGCAGACGATTGTCCTGCGCTTCGTTGCGCGCGATGAGCAGGCGCTCGGCTTCTTTCCTGTTTGTCGTGCGCAGGCTCTGCTGTTTGCCGCTCTCGGCATCATGCGTGTAGTAGACCTGTCCGCGACGGAACAGGCGGTAGCGATTCTTCATCTGTTTTCCTCCATGTTTTCTTGTTTGGAGGCAATGAAGGCCGCGGAGTTTTCCAAAGTGCCGTCAAGGTGGAGCAGAGTGCGCGAGCGCGCGGTTTGCTGACACTTTTGCTGACAGTTGGCACTTTTTGCGATTTTCCCAATCGCAAATACCTATGGGCCAACGCGTAGCGGGCTGGCTCCTGAGGTAGGATTCGAACCTACGACCAATCGGTTAACAGCCGATCGCTCTACCACTGAGCTACTCAGGAATCGCTCGCGAGAGAATCCACTAAATGACCAGCAGGGCCGGAAGGTGTCAAGGCGCGGAGTTGGTTTTGAGCACGCCACCCAAAGTCTCACCCGCTTGACGGAAGGCTTCGCCCAGACCTTCGACGGCCTGCCTGGCTTTCTGGAGGCTGGCACCGACACGGGCCGCGGCGTATTGCGCCCGCAAGGTGTCGCGCTCGTTGGCGAACGCAGCGGCTTCCTGATCGCGTCCGGAAGCGCGTAACTTGGCAATCCGCGAATCCAAGAGGTCGAAATTCGCGTCGATCGCCGCGGCGGCTTCCGCTGTCGGAGCAGTTGCATAGGTCGCGATGTCACGCCGCAGCGCATCGATGACGGACTGCGGAGAGTCGCAGGCGGAAAGAACGACCGCGAGAGCAGGGAAAGACACCCTCGCCATGCGGTGCAGGAAAAGTGTCATGATTTCATCCGCCGGTAGCGCGCGATGAGCGCATTGGTCGAACTGTCGTGATTCAAGGCCGGCGCTTCTTTTTCCTCCAGTTCGGGAATAATGCGCTGCGCAAGCACCTTGCCCAGTTCGACGCCCCACTGGTCGAAGGAATTGATGTCCCATATCACACCCTGGGTGAACACGCTGTGCTCGTAGAGCGCGACGAGGCGCCCGATGGTGCGCGGATCGACCACCTCCGCGAGGATGGTGTTCGAAGGCCGGTTGCCTTCAAAAACGCGGTGCGGGACAAGGGCTTCGGCCGTGCCCTCGGCGCGCACCTGGTCCGCCGATTTCCCGAACGCGAGCGCTTCGGCCTGCGCGAACATGTTGGCGATGAGGATGTCGTGGTGCCGTCCGATCGGATTGAGAGTCTTGGCAAAGCCGATGAAATCACACGGAATCAGGTGGGTGCCCTGGTGGATGAGTTGGTAAAAAGAATGCTGGCCGTTGGTGCCGGGCTCGCCCCAGTAAATCTGGCTCGTGGCGTAATCGACATGGCGTCCGTCGAGACGCACGCTCTTGCCGTTGCTCTCCATGGTGAGTTGCTGCAGGTAGGCGGGGAATCTTTTGAGATATTGCTCGTAGGGCAACACGGCCGAGGTTTGCGCGTCGAAAAAGTCGGCATACCAGACGGCGAGCAGCCCCATGATGACCGGAAGGTTTTTCTCGAAGGGGGCGGTGCGGAAGTGCTCATCCATTTCGCGGAATCCATCGAGCATGGCGCGGAAGTTTTCCGGTCCGATAGCGACCATCGTCGAAAGCCCGATGGCGGAGTCCATCGAGTAGCGCCCGCCGACCCAATCCCAGAACCCGAACATGTTGGCCGTGTCGATGCCGAACTCGCGGACTTTTTCCGCGTTGGTCGAGACGGCAACGAAATGCTTGGCAATGGCCGACTCATCTCCGCCGAGGCCGCGCAGGGCCCACTCGCGCGCGGTGTGCGCGTTGGTCATGGTCTCGAGCGTGGTAAAAGTTTTCGAGGAGACGATGAAAAGCGTCTGCGCGGGATCGAGACCGTGGACCGCCTCGGCGAAGTCATCGCTGTCCACATTGGAGACGAACCGGAAGGCGAGCGCGCGGTCGCTGAAAAACTTGAGGGCCTCGCAGGCCATGACCGGACCCAAGTCCGATCCGCCAATGCCGATGTTGATGACGTTGCGGATCTTTTTTCCCGTGTGTCCGAGCCATGCGCCGGAGCGGACGCGATCGGCGAAGGCGGCCATTTTGTCGAGCACTTCGTGGACTTCAGGCACGACGTTGTGTCCATCCACCATGATCGTCTCACCGCGCGGCGCGCGCAGGGCGGTGTGAAGCACGGCGCGATTCTCGGTAGCGTTGATTTTATCGCCGCGGAACATGGAGGCGATGCGTTCGCGCAGCTGCGCTTGGTCGGCCAAAGCCCGGAGCAGGCGCATGGTCTCCGCGGTCACGCGGTTTTTGGAATAATCGAGGAAAAGGCCCGCACCCTCCGCGGTGAAACTTTCCCCGCGACGCGGGTCGGCGGCGAAAAGCTCGCTCATATGCAGTCCGGCCATGCCGGCGTGATGATCTTGCAGCGCCTTCCAGGCGGGGCTTTCGGTCAGGGATTTCGTGCTCATGGCAAGCCGACGAGGGAACCAGAGTTCGGGCGGCGGTTGAATCACGAAATGCGCCGCGCAGCCGCGGGCCTTCCAAGCGCAGTGTCCACGCGGTAGGATGCACGCACCGCAAATGGTCTTGCCCCGCAGAATAGCAATCGCCCTCCTTTGCCTCGCTGCCGCGGCGCGCGCGGAAACGACAAACAGCAGCACGGGCCCGCTCTGGCAGCGCTGGTTTGCTGAAGACCGTGCCTTGGACACTTTTGTCCCGGCGCGGAAAAAACTTTCCGACGACGGGCTCGGTTTCGGCGGCTCCTACACCACTGATCTTCTCGGAAACCCGGCCGGGGGTCAGCGGCAGGGGTTCACCTACTACGGGCAGCTCCAGCTGATCTTGGCGGCAGACCTCGAAAAACTGATCAAATGGAAGGACGCGTATTTCGTCGCGAGCATGTTCGACTCGGCGGGAAACAACCTGTCGCGCAACTACATCGGCAACTACTTCAACGTCACCGAGGTGGCGTCGATCCCGACAGTCGTGCTCGGGCAGATGTATTTCGAACAGCGTTTTCTCGATGACAAAATCAGCCTCAAAATCGGACGCATGGGGGTGGGGTCGGACTTTGTCATAATGGACATATTCAACCTCTACGTCGGCGGGATCGACGGACACACGCCGGTCTTTGTCTGGAACACGTTTTGGAGCGGGGCGGCGACATCCACGTGGGCGGGTGTGCTGAAGGTGGAACCGCGGAAGGATTGGACGCTGCGACTCGGGGTTTACCAGGCGACGACCGCCAATCGCGTCATCGCCAACCACGGGCTGAACATGGATTTCAATCCGTCCGACGGCGTGGAAATCTTCGGCGAGGCGGGCTGGAAGACGAGACTGCGCGATCCGTGGGGTGACGGCGAGGCCCTGCCGGGCGAGCACAAGTTCGGAGGATATTGGTCGAGCTGGGAGTATCCGGAGTTCGGCGGCGGAACCGGGGCGAACACGCACGGCCTTTATTGGATCGGGCAGCAAATGGTCTGGCGCGAGCGCGCGAAGACCGACGAGGGCGTCACGCTCTGGTATTCGTTCGTGTATGCGCCGACGGGCAATATTTCGCGCTTTCCGTTCTTCAGCGGCGCCGGCGGCGGCTGGCAAGGCGCGCTGCCCGGGCGCGAGGAAGACTGGATTCTTTTCGGATCCTACTTCGGCACGATGAGCCGTGATTTTGCGGCAAAGCGGGAGGCCCAAGGGCTCGGGGATCCGACTTACGAGTGGGTGCTGGAATGGGACTACCGCGCGCAACTGACGCCATGGCTTTATGTGATGCCCTGCGCGCAATGGGTGATCAATCCGGGCGGCACGGGGCGGATACCGGATGCTCTGGTCCTCGGCGCGGAAATCGGGGTAACATTCTGATGATGGCGCGAAAACTCCTTGCCATGGCTGGCGCCGCGTTGCTCGCAGGGTGTGCCTCGTTGCCGCCCCAAGGAGCGCCGCAAGCCCCGGCCCGGCAGACAGCCTTGCCCGACGCCCGTCAATTGTCCGAGCACCCGCTCGATGTGCTGGAAATGCCCCAGCCTTGAGGAACGTCTTTTCGCTTGGCCTCGGACACGCTCCGCGCGAAATTTCCCCCGATGAAAAAACTTCTTCCTCTCGCTCTCGCGGTCGTGCTCCTGGCCGGCTGTGCCGCCATCGAACGCGCCGAACGCAACCAAACCGAACAGATGCTCTCTGCCGCGGGCTTCAAGGTCCTTCCGGCTGACAACGCAAAGCGGCAAGCGGCCTTGACCCAGCTCAAGCCTTACACGATCTCGCGCCAGATACGCGGCAACAACGTCTACTACGTTTATCCCGATGACCAAGGCAACTTCCTCTATGTCGGCGACCAGAACGCCTACTCGAGCTACCAGAACCTCGTGGTCAAAGAGCAGATCTCGAACCAGAACCTGATGGCCGCACAGATGGAAAGCATGCCCGGCATGTGGGGCGGCTGGGGCTACTGGGGCTACTAAAAAATTCCTGGCCAAGATCCAGCTCTGGGCGTGACCGGCCGGTCGGTGTTCTGGATTTCCGGTTGGACGATACCAGCACACACCCTCGCGGGTATGGCAACCAAAGCCATGCCCGGGTGGCGACACGATGCGGTTGACGCAGGACCGGACGCCGCGGCAAGGGCCATCGCGTCACCGGCGGATTTCCTCGGCGGATTTTCCTTCGGCGCACATCTGCTGCTCGGGATCGACGATCCGCGTCCGCGCATTTTGCTTGCACCGTTTGTCGATTTGAAAAGCGAAGCAGGACTCGGCGGTGCGGTCGCCACGGTGCAGATCCGCCAGCAACTGCGCCAACTCCGTCGGGATCCTGCGTCGGCGGTCGCGGATTTCCGCCGCCGCATCGGGGCAGCACCACCCGCGGCGGAAGACGGGCCTTTCGATGTCGAACGCCTCGCGTGGGGACTGGAACGCATGCTCGAAAACTCGGGGGCGCCCGCGCCACTGCCCGAAGGAAGCATCGCGGTGGCGGGAAACGCGGACCCGCTGCTCGATGCGGCGAAACTTGCCGGCATCCTTACCTCTCTGCGCATCGTTGATGCGGGCCATCAGCCCGAGCCTTTGCTCGCCGCGACCGCCGCGCTCTTGCAGGATGTGGGTTGAATGACTCACGACCGCCCCGAATTCGACCGCCGGGCCCCGCTCTACAACGCGCACGCCGTGGTGCAGCAGGAGGCCGCCGCGTGGCTGGCAGTGTGGTTGCCCGCGCTCATCGATGGACCCGCTCTCGAACTCGGCGCAGGCACGGGTGTTTTCACACGACATCTTGCGGCCCGCACTTCGCAACTCGTCGCCACGGATGCGTCACCACGGATGGTGCAGGCCGGGTCCGGGGCGCTGCCGAAGGCGCGATGGCTTGTCGCCGATGCCATGTCGCCGCCGAATGGCGCGGCCTACCGCTGGATTTTCAGCTGCAGCCTCGTGCAATGGCTGCCGGATCCGTGTGCGACATTCCGCCGCTGGCATGATTTTGCCGACAACTCCGCGAGGCTCATTGCCGGATGGTTCATCGGCGGGACGATGGAGCCGTTCTTCCGCTCGAGCCCCCTGCCCTCCCCTTGCGCTTGGAGAAGCGCGGCGGAATGGCAGGATCTGTTGCGGGGCGCAGGCTGGCGCGTGATGCGTTCCGAAGTGCGCACATTCATCCGGCGCCACCCCGACACCAAATCGCTGCTGCGCGAAATCCACAATCTCGGGGCTTTCGTTCCGCGGGGAACGACGCCGGGGCGTCTGCGCGACGCGATGCGAAACCACGACCTGACGCGCCGCGGCGGCGATCTGGAAACCCCTTTCGTTTTTATGAGGGTGGAGGCACAACGCGAATGAGCACTCCGCTTCCCATTCCGCGCGGGCAAATCGAGGAAACGACCGCGCTCATTTTGCGCAGCTACCGGCATTGGTTCATGGCCGACCTGGTGGCGATGGATCATCCGTCGGATGCCGTGGGGGCACTCTTCGACGCACCCCGCATCGTTTTGAGCGCGTTGGGTCCGTTCGGAACGGATCACACTTTCAATTACGCCAACCGCGCGGCCTTGGAGTTGTTCGAGACCACATGGGACGGATTGATCGGTCAACCTTCGAGCAAGAGCGCGGAGCCCGTGCACCGCGACGAGCGCCGGCGGTTGCTCGAAGAGGTGCGCAGCCGGGGGTTCATCGAAAATTATTCCGGCGTCCGGATCAGCAGCGAAGGCCGCCGTTTCCGCATCAAACAGGCGACGGTTTTCAACTTGCTCGACGAAGCCGGCGCCTACATCGGCCAAGCCGCAACTTTCGCCGACTGGGAACCGCTGGCCTGATCAGTCGAAACTCTTGCGGCGCAACTGCCAGTTGAGCCAGATCGTGGAGACGCCCGCGGAAATGAACGACACCGAAAGCGCGGCGCCGGTGAACCACGCGGCCGTGGCACCGTCGCGGAAACGCCATGCAATCCAGGCGGTGAGAAGCATGAGCAGGCCCGCGACAAATGTGCCGACCCACGCGCTGAAGGGGCGACTTCGCACGGCCACGCCAATGCGGGCGCAACCCACGATCGCAAGCACCAGCGCGAGGACGCCGTTGCTTCGCGTCATGAGAAAATAATCGTTGAGCCAGACCGCGGCGCCGCCGGCCATGGAAAGCAGTCCGAAAAAGACCGTCGATAGGAATGTGCCCCACGCGCGGCAGGAAAAGGCGTAGATCACGTCCGACACGCCGATCGCAAAAAGAAGGAACGCGACAAAACGAAGATAATGGAACCCCATCATCATCGGCGTTCCCAATCCAAGCACGCCGACGATCACCGCAATCATCCCGAAATACCAGGCCGCGGGAACGGTCGGCGCGACTTCCTTGTAGAGCGCGGGACAGGACTCGCGCCCGGGCGGGGGCTGCAAATCCTGGGCCTTCTCGATCTGCTCTGCTTTCACGCGCACGCGGTAGGCCCAGTCCTGGCACTGGTTGCTGAAAACCGAGTAATACGCGCCGTCCTGCACGCGCTGCACGGCATCATAAGCCGCGCGGGCGTTGAACCGCGGTTCGACGAACCAGTAGCCCTGCGCGGTGATGTCCTCCGGGGTCTGCATGACCTTGCCGTAGGCGCGCTCGTGGAAACGCTTCCCGTTGTCGCCGTATCCGATTTCGTCCACGACCCCGCCGTCCTTCATGAAAAAAAGGTGGTCGTGCCGCAGTTGCAGGCGCAGCAACGACCCGAGCTTGTTGTTCACCAGCGGATAGAGCCACGACATCTTGTCGAGATTGCGCTGCGCGAACTGCGCGTAATCGGCGTCCGCCGCCCCGGGCTTCAATTTCGCTTCCGCCGGATCCATGCGCCGCCAGCATCCACGCACCGCAGGCGGGGTTCAAGCCCGCGCACGCTTGCCGGCCAGGCGCGCGGGCGCTACGCTGCCCATTCGCTTATGGGCAAAACATTGTTCGACAAAGTGTGGGAAGAGCACACCGTGCGGGAACTGGCCAACGGGATGACGCAACTGCTCATCGGGACACACCTCATCCACGAGGTCACCAGCCCGCAGGCTTTCGGCATGCTGCGCGACCTCAACCTCAAAGTTCTCTATCCCAACCGCACCTTCGCCACCGTCGATCACATCGTGCCCACGGACGAGCGGCAGGAACCGTTCTCGGACGCGTTGGCTGACGCAATGATCAAGGAATTGCGCAAAAACTGCGCCGAGTTCGGCATCGAATTTTTCGATCTGGCCAGCGGCAAGCAGGGCATCGTCCACATCGTCGGCCCCGAACAAGGCATCACGCAGCCCGGCACAACGATCGCCTGCGGCGATTCGCACACCTCGACGCACGGGGCATTCGGCGCCATCGCGTTCGGCATCGGCACCAGCCAGGTCCGCGACGTGCTCGCCACGCAGACCATGGCGCTGCGCAAGCCGAAGGTCCGCCGAGTGCAGGTCGATGGAAAACTCTCGCCCGGCGTGTATGCGAAGGATGTCGTGCTCCACATCATACGGAAGCTCGGCGTCAACGGCGGCCTCGGCTACGCCTACGAATACGCGGGATCAACGTTCGACAACTTCACGCAGGAAGAGCGCATGACCGTCTGCAACATGTCGATCGAGGGCGGCGCGCGCGTCGGCTACGTCAATCCCGACCAGACCACGTTCGACTATCTCCGCGGGCGCCCCTACGCGCCGGCGCGGGGAGATTATGACGCGGCGGTGGCGCGCTGGAAGTCGTTCGCCAGCGACAAGGACGCGGCTTATGACGACGTGGCGAAATACTCGGCGGAGGATATCGCCCCCACGGTCACGTGGGGAATCAATCCTGGCCAGGCCATCTTCATCGACGAGGACGTTCCGGAACCCGGCCAGTTGCCCGAGAAAGACCGCGCCACGGCAGAGGAAGCGTATGCGCACATGAAGCTGCGGCCCGGAAAACCCATCAAGGGCACGAAAGTGGATGTCGCCTTCCTCGGGTCCTGCACCAACGCGCGCATCGGCGACCTGCAGGAAGTGGCCAAATATCTCCAAGGCAAAAAAATCAAAAAGAGCGTCAAAGGCATCGTCGTCCCCGGGTCGCAGGGCGTGGCCTCTGTCGCCGAATCGATGGGGTTGGCGGATATTTTCCGCGAAGCGGGCTTCGAATGGCGCGGCGCCGGATGCTCGATGTGCCTCGGCATGAACCCCGACAAGCTTGTCGGCGACCAACTCTGCGCCAGCTCGAGCAACCGCAATTTCAAAGGCCGCCAAGGCAGCCCGACAGGACGCACCGTCCTGATGAGCCCGCTCATGGTCGCCGCCGCGGCGGTGACGGGCGAAATCAGCGACGCCCGCGAAGTCTTCGGCCTGAGCTGATTTTTCTTAAAAACCTCATTCCTCAATTCCCGACTCACATATGGCGCTTCCTCCAATTTCCCAAATCGCAGGCACCGGCGTTCATGTCCCCGGTGACGATGTCGATACCGACCGCATCATCCCCGCGCGCTACATGAAATGCGTGACATTCGACGGGCTCGGCGAATACGCGTTTTATGACGAACGCTTCGACGCGGACGGCAAGAAAAAGCCCCATCCGCTCAACGACGCCAGATACGACGACGCGGCCATTTTGCTGGCCGGGCGCAACTTCGGCTGCGGCAGCTCGCGCGAGCACGCCCCGCAGGCGCTCTACCGCCACGGCTTCCGTGCGATCCTCGCCGAGAGCTTTGCCGAGATTTTTTTCGGCAACTCCATCACCCTCGGCATGCCGTGTCTCGTCATGGACGGGCGCGACATCCGCGCTTTGGCCGCGTTGATCGACGAGGCGCCGCAGACCGAGATCAACATCGATATTCCGGCTGGCAGGGTGAGCATGGCCGACACGGGCTTTCCCGCTACGCTCCCCGCTCACGCCAAGGAAGCTTTGGTCAACGGGCGCTGGGACGCGATCGCCGATCTGCTCGAGGGGCTCGATGCGGTCCGCGCCACCGCGGCCAAGCTTCCCTACATGCGCGCGGCCTGAGCGCTCCGCCGAAGCGGTCCTTCCAAGCGGCAACCGCCGCCTGTAGAGTATCCGCATGCGCACCGGCGTCCTCGGGGGAACCTTCGATCCCGTCCATCACGGACACCTCGTTCTCGCGCGCGCAGCCAAGGAAGAATTCGGCCTCGACCGGGTGATTTTCGTGCCGGCCAAAATTTCACCGCACAAGACGGGGACCACGCCCTCCACCGCGGCGGACCGGCTGGCCATGATCCGGCTCGCAGTCGCCAACGAGCCCGGCTTCGAGGTCTGCGACTGCGAACTGCGCCGTCCGCCCCCGAGCTACACGGTGGACACATTGCGGGAACTCAAATCACGCCACCCACAGGACGAACTTCATCTGCTGATCGGGGCGGACAACGTGGCGAAGTTCGACACATGGCACCGGCCGGAGGAAATCGCCCGCCTCGCGCGCATCGTCGTTCTGGATCGCGCCGGGGCCGGAGCCACCGCCCGCGATTGGCCGGTCGTGCGACGGACGATCGGCATCTCCTCGACCGACATACGCGCCCGCGCCGGCTGCGGTCTCAGCATCCGTTATTTGACGCCGGACGGCGTGTGCGATTACATCACAGAGAAAGGCCTTTACCGCAACGCGTGACATCCGACTCCGAATCCATCGCCCTCGCCGCAGCGCACGCGGCATCCGACAAGAAGGCCGAAAACATCCGTATCCTCGACCTGCGGAAAATTTCCAGCTTCGCCGATTACTTCGTCATTTGCACCGGCACCAGCGAACCCCACCTCAAAGCCATTGCCTCCGAAATCCGCGAAAAGCTGCGCGAAAAATTCGGGTCCAGCGCGCACGCGGACGGATTTCCCGCCAGCCAATGGATCGTCCTCGATTACAGCGGCGTCCTCATCCACGTCTTCCAGTCCGACAAACGCGCCTTCTACGATTTGGAATCGCTTTGGCGCGATGCGGCCGAGATTCCTTTCGAGGACGGCCCCGCGCGAAGCTGACGAGCCCTCGCATCTTCGCCTTGCCGCGGGACAACGCGGCGGGTATGCAGCGACGATGATCTACTGTCTCCCCAAGGCGCGGGCGTTTTACGCGGCGTTTGCTTCGGCCCTGAGCATCGCGACCGTCCTCGGGCAGGACGCGGATGTGTCGCACCAGAGGCAAGTTTACCGGCAGATCAATGCCGGCGAGCCGAAAATGCAGCAGGCCAAGGCGTCCGTGCGGGGCAGCGAAGGCAAGGTGTCGCTCACCGGATGGTTCGAGAACGGAAAACTGCGCAAGATCGAAACCTCGCCGGGAATCAGCGGTCCGGGTTCCGACGAGTTGTATCTCGACCAGGGAAATCCCGTCTTCGTGTTCAGCCGCATCGACAAGGCCAATGCCGCTCCGACCGAAGAGCGAATCTACTTCGCGGGCGGCAAAATCGTCAAATGGCTGTCCTCGGATCCGTCTTTCGTGCCGCACGGGGAGGACTGCGAAAGCATGGAAAGCCGCGTCGCCGCGGAGGTGCCGCGCTACGCCGCCGCACTCGGCCTTGGAGCAAAGGCGAAAAACAACGACGGCGCCACGATCGATGGTGTTTTCACCGGCATCGAGCAGGGTGATTACGCGCACTGGAAGTTGCGCGAAGACGACGGCACCGAAAGATCCTTCTTCATCATGAACACCGACGGGGCCATCGAACGCGTGCTGGCCGATCCGCAGGAATACGAGGGGCGCGCATGCACAATCCGGTGGGAGCGCAGGACCGAAGAAATTCCCGAGGCCGGAGGCACGATGGATATCGATATCCTGCTCGGCGTGACGTGGAAATAAAATCGGCTGGCGGACGGAAGGATTCACGCGGCTTGAAGACGAACACCGCCAACGCTCTCCGTATTGCGGGCGGCCTCCTGCTCACCGCGGTGTGGGGTGGAGGCGCCACTGTTGTCGCCACCCTCTCCCTCATGGGCACTCTCATGGCGAACGATGCCGGTAACGCCCCGGAGTCAAGCCAGACCACCATGGTTGTGCTTGTGCTGGGCGGACAAATTCTCGCCGGTGCGGCAGGCATTCCGCTCGGCGCGGCATGTTTCTGGCGAGCGAGGAGAAAACTGCTGTTGTTCGTCTTCGCGTGCCTGCTGGGTGCGGGACTGCTGATGCAGGTGGCCGGCGTTTACGCCTTCGCGTCGCAGATCACGGGCTGAGCGCTCAAAAAAATCCCGGGCGGTAGGAGCCCGCAACACGGAAGACCAAAAGGCTGAGCAGAGGAAGCGCAAGAACCGCATACCACCAACGACTGCGCCCGGCGGGAAACGCGGCGATCCACACGCCGGCGATAGCCAAGAGGCACATCACCGGCAGAGAGAGCACGGCGCCGGCCATGATCCAGGTCGCCTTCAAATCCGCGGCATAGGGATCATCGAAAAGAAACGGTGTGATGACGACCAGCAGGAGAGATCCGCCCAGGGCACAAAGGAGCATCAAAGTGAGAACAATGGCCACCCAGACACGCTTGCGCATGGCCGGAGTTTGGCCTGCTGTTGGTGGCGCACAAGGCAAGTTTTCTTGCGAACAGCGTTCGACAGGCCGCCGGAACCGGCGTATTGCTGGCACCCGCATGAAAATTACCGTCTTGATGCTTGCGATCCTCTCTCTCTGCACCGCCCCTCTTGCACAAGGTCAAACGCAACTCGAGATGAACGGGCAGGCAGCCGAGGGTCTCCGCGAAGCGGACGACGAACTCAACACCACCTACCGCAAACTCCTCGAGGAATACGCCGGAGACGAAGCTTTCATCGCCAGCCTCAAGGAGGCTCAGCGCTGTTGGGTGGCGTTTCGCGACGCGCAGCTGCAGATGAAATATCCCGAGCGGGAACCGGGCTACTACGGCAGCATCCAACCGATGTGCGAGGCGGATTATCTGGCGGAGCTGACCCAGGAACGCACTGCGGCGCTCAAAGTCTGGCTCGAAGGCGTGGAGGAAGGCGACGCCTGCGCCGGCTCGGTGAAGACCAAGGAGCAAACCGGCGCCGGGGAAAGCCCTGAATAGCACCCCCCTGTCAAATAAGGCTTGAAGTGCCGCGACTTGAAGAAAAGATACACGGCGTATGAAAAAACTCCTCGCCCTCCCCCTGTCGGCTCTACTGCTGGCTTTGCTGACTTCCGCGCAAGCCGAAACAAAGACACTGCATTACCCCACCCAGGACGCCTCGATGTTCACCATCGAAGCTCCGGCCGATTGGGAAGTGACTTCCATCGACGAGGTCGGCGAATTCGGCTCGCTCGAAAGCGAGAACGGATCGGTGCTGCAGTTCCGCGCCGTGGAGTGCGAAAACGAGGAAGAGGCCAAAAAAGAAATCGATTCGATCTTCGATTCGACGGGCGAGTTCCTCGCGGAGAACTACACCGACATCAAGCTCGACGAACCCAAGGAAATCACCGTGGAAGGCCAGCCCGGCGCGCAACTCGCGGGAACGGGCAAGGACAAGGAAGGCAACGCGGTGCAGTTCGTTTCGGCAATGATCGCCCTCGGGCCGAAAACGGTGGCCGAAATCTGGGCCGCGGTTTTCCCGGAAGGCAACAACGACCTCACCACGGCGCAGGCCGTGCTGAATTCGTTCAAGCCGACGTCCAAGTAATACCAAACTCCCCTTTGCCTGCAGTCGTGTGGCTCGGGCAGGAGCCATGGGTGTTTGCCCGTTGCGGTTGGACCGTGTGGTTCGATGGAAAACGGCTTGGACCCTTGTTCTCCCTGATTCCGCAGCCCTTCAAAAGCTTGGGGATGGCGGCAGCGGATTTCTGGGTAGGGATGCGATTGCTATAGCGGCGATCAGTCGGTCACCGCACTGCTTACCGGCAAGATACCGAGGTTGCGCGCAGCCTGGAGATCGATGAGCTGGTAATCAGGATCTTCGCCGAATTTGTCCGACGCCTCGACCAGCGCCTGCGTCCCCGTATCGAGCGCAGCCTCGAAGGTGGCCCAAGACTCGTCGTTTTTGCGTTGCTCGGGATCGAACTTGAGAAACGAGCGCAACCGCTTGCCATCGACGGCGGGCAGGTCCGCATCGCCCATCATTGTCGTCTCCAGACCGACCATCGTCTCGTCGTCGAGGGAAAACGCGAGAAACATGTGGCCGGGGACGGAAACGAGATGCGGATCAAGACCGATCTTGCGCAAGACGGCGGCGAGAAGCACGGACCCGTCCACGCAATTGGCCTGCGCGGCCTTCACCGACTCGTCGAAGAGACGGACATGCTGGCTGTGCACCGACTCCGACTCCGCGGCGGTGGTGACGACATTGCTGTAGCGCAGCCCTTTCCGCTGCATGACGTTCCAAATGGCGAAGACCTGGCGAAGCACCTGCTGGGGATCGCCGCTCTGGTAATCGTCGAACGATGAAACAATCTTCGTATCCAGCGCCTCCTTGAGCGTGCGATCAACCCAAGGATGGTTCTCGTTCACATAGGCCGCAAAGAGCCACGAGTAATCCGAATAGTTCTCCTCCTCTCCCGGTTCCATCACGCCGAAAAGACAGTCGTTCACCGTGCGGAGCGTTGCGGTGACAGTCTTGTCGCCGAGACTTTTGCCATCGACTTTGAGTTCCATGGTGACATCGATCGGCACGGTTTGCTTGACCTTCGCCAACCGGTCGTATTTCCAGGAAATCTTCGGGTAAATGGTCAGGGCATCGTTGTTCTCAGCCGTGCCCTTGATGTGGCTGGCGTTCATGATGTCGTTCTCCCGCACCTCGAGCTCCACCGTGCTTCCGGAGGAAACGCCCTCCACAGAAGCGCCGACGACACCCTGGCGGTCCCCGATATGGTTGCCTTCCCACATGGCAAACACTTCATTCTCCGGCTTCACCGCGGCCGTCCCGATGATGAGCGAGGGAAAGATCTGGCTGTCCGGGTAAATCTCGGGATCCCACTCGACTTCCGCGACCGCACCTGCGGCGCAAAAAGCGAACAGGACAAATGTAGCGAGGAACTTTTTCATCATGCGGCCTGCGGCTTTTTGCGGAAGGCGCGGAATCCGAACACGGCAGCCGCGATCGCGAGCACAAGCAGAGCGATGCCGAGCAAGGGCCGGAAAAACAGCCACGCGATGGCCGTGACCGTAAGCGCAACTGCCAGAGCCAGCAGGAACGCGATCAAACCCGTTGCCGCACCGACCAAGTTGCCGAAAAGCGGCACGATGTCGGCGAGCACAGAAAGCGGCGCGAAAATCAGACTGAAACCGATCCAAATAAGGATGAACCCCGCGAGCCGCAGGATCCAAGTCAGCACGGTGTTTTCGCTCAACGCATTCTCGAACATCTGCTGCGCGGGAACTTTCCCGGGGACGATCATGGCAATCGCCCCCCCGGCTTCGGCGCGGTAATCTGCGAAAGAATCGCCGCTTTGCGCAGCAACGATGCTCACGGGGCCGGGCTCGACGAGGGAAAATTTGATGCGCACGTCGCCGACTTGCGGCTTGGAGGGATCGGCGCCGAGATAGATACCGCCTTTGTCCGCCCGCGCATCTTCCGGCCACTGCGCACCTTCGGGGATATCGCGCACCGGAAGATCCTTGTAGTCCGAAAGTTTCCCCACGAGGTCGGGAGGCAGATAAAATGCCCCGACACCCACATCCCGGGCATCCCACGTCATGCTGTCATAGGGGAACTCCGCAGGATTTTCGTGTCCGGCCGGATCCTGAAAATTGGCCGAGTTGTTCAGTTGGCTGCTCCACGCCTTGCTGTAAGTGTAGGTGGTCACCGTTTCCTCGCCGCCGCCCAGCTTTTTGCGGGTTTCGCTCTTTTCGGTTTCCTGCCACTGATACATTTCGACATCTCGACGCAGCCGGATCGCGTTGGCCGAAACGCCGAAATCTTGGTCCGAGAGGATTTCGTCCGTCACGGCATCGGCCGTCAGATGGACGAGCTTGCCATCGTTGGCGGCATCGACCGACTCGGCGCTCACGTCGATAACCAGCCCCTGACCTTCCTTCAAAGTCTTGTAGGTTTTGACGGCGCGGCCTTCGTTCCAGAAGAGCAGGCCAACGCCGATCAGCAGCAAAATCAGGCCTACGATAATACCGCTGATCGATTTACCGATGCGGCTGAACCATGACGAATTCGAAGTGACTTGAAAGGAATCGGGCATAGAAGATTTATTATGTGGGAGTAGCGACTCTGAATCCGTCACTACCGTGCCGCAAGGTTATTAACCAAGGGCGAAACCTCTACTTCCGCGCCGTGGCCAACACGGTCTGGAAATGCGGGGCGCGGGCTTCGCGACTGACCACGGAAACCTCCACATCCTTGAACCCCGCCTTCTCGATGAGGCGCATCAATTCGACCTCGGAAAACCCGAGCCACACATGGGCATAGAGGGTCCGAGCCTGCTCGAACGAGTGACTGAGCAGATCGAGGACCAGCAGGCGTCCGCCCGGCTTGAGAATCCTGTGTGCAGCCGAAAGGGCTTTGCCCGGACTCGCCGCGTGGTGCAGGGCCTGACTGAAGAGCGCCAGATCAACCGCGCCCGCCTTGATAGGAGGGGCCTCTATTTCCCCGAGACGATATTCGAGATTTTTCAAGCCGTGGTCGGCCGCAAGCTTTGATCCGAATTCCACCATGGCCGGCGAACTGTCGATGGCGATCACTTTTTTCGCCGTGCGCGCGAGCAGTTGCGACAGCGTTCCCTCGCCCGCCCCGAGGTCGGCGATAACCATCGGAGGCAGGAGTCGCAACAACCCGTGGGCCAAGGCCCGCCAAGAACGCCCCGGCACATAGGTGCGACCAAACTTGCCGGCCAGCTGGTTGAAATACTCGCCCGCTTTGTCCTGGCGCTTCCGAAGGACCAGCTTCACCGCGGCATCATCAGCCGCACCCTCGGCCAATTCTTCGCCGCCGCTTTCGACGAGCTCGGCAACGGCTCCCGACACCTTGCCCCCGCGCGTGTAATAGATGTTTTTCCCGGCGCGCCGGTCGGAAACCAAGCCCTCGACCTTCAGCTGGGCCAGATGCGCGCTGGTGCGGGACTGACCCATGCCCAGAATCTGCTGCAGCTCGGCGACAGTCAGTTCCTCCCGCCCGAGCAGCCGCAAGATGCGCAACCGCGTAGGGTCGGAAAGCAGCTTGAGAATTTTGAGGGTTCCCTGCATTTTTCGGGTGGACGCATCAAAATATCATGATATGTTGATGCGTCACGCGGAAAAACCGAGGCCGACGCCCGGCAATTCCGCGTGTGATCAACCTCTCAACTCCAATGACTTCTGACTACATCTTTTCTTCCGAGTCGGTCGGCGAAGGCCACCCCGACAAAGTTTGCGACACCATCTCCGACGCCGTCCTCGACGCATGCCTCGGGCAGGACAAAAAAAGCCGCGTGGCCTGCGAGACCCTCGTGAAGAGCAACATGGTCGTGCTCGCCGGAGAAATCACCACGAACGCCAATCTCGATTTCGAAAAAATCGTCCGCAACGCCATCCGCGAGATCGGCTATGTCAACGACGACGATGTTTTCCACGCCGACAAAGTCATAATCACCAAGGCGATCACCCAGCAAAGCCAGGACATCGCTCAGGGCGTCGATGCAAAAAAGGCCAAAGGCAAAAAGACCTCCGAGCAGGGAGCCGGCGACCAAGGGTTGATGTTCGGATTCGCCTGCGACGAGACGCCCGAACTCATGCCCGCGCCGATCATGTTCGCGCACCGCTTGGGCCGCGCCCTTACCAAGATCCGCAAGAGCGGCAAAGCTCCGTGGCTTCGTCCGGACGCCAAGACCCAAGTTTCCGTCCGCTACGTCAACGGCAAGCCGAAGGAGATCACTGCCGTCGTCGTTTCGACGCAGCACGCGGCGAACGTTTCCCACGCGACGATTGAAAAATTCATCATCAACGAGCTGATCAAAAAGGTCCTTCCCGCCAAGATGCTCACCAAAAATACCGAGTATCTGGTCAATCCGACGGGCAAGTTCGTCATCGGCGGACCGCAGGGCGACGCCGGACTCACCGGACGCAAGATCATCGTGGACAGCTACGGCGGCATGGGTCGTCACGGCGGCGGCGCGTTCAGCGGCAAGGACCCGAGCAAGGTGGATCGCAGCGCGGCCTACATGGCCCGCTGGGTGGCGAAGAACATCGTGGCCGCCGGCCTCGCTGACCGCGCCGAAATCCAGTTCGCCTACGCCATCGGCTATCCGAAGCCGGTTTCCGTGACGATCGAGACCTTCGGCACGAACAAAGTCAGCGAGCGCAAACTCCAGCGTGCGGTGCTGAGCACCTTCAGCTTCAAACCCGCCGACATCGTCAAGCAACTCAACCTCCTGCGCCCCATCTACAGCAAGACGACCAACTACGGTCACTTCGGACACAAGTCCGGCCTCAAATGGGCACCGTGGGAAGACACGTCGAAAGCCAAAGAACTCCGCCGGAAAGCGGGTTTGAAATAATTCCGCCCGAATCAACACCAACACCCGTCCTTAAACCCTCGAAGACTCAAAAACTATGAGCACTGCCGCAATCAAACAGACCAAAGTCACCAACGACTTCAAAGTCGCCGACCTCAGCCTCGCCGAATGGGGCCGCAAAGAAATCGAAATCGCCGAGAAGGAAATGCCCGGCTTGATGGCCATTCGCGAGAAATACGCGAAGGAAAAACCGCTGAAGGGCGTGCGCGTGACCGGCTCGCTGCACATGACCATCCAGACGGCCGTGCTCATCGAGACGCTCGTCGAACTCGGCGCTGACGTCCGCTGGGCCAGCTGCAACATTTTCTCCACGCAGGACCAAGCGGCCGCGGCCATCGCCGCCGCCGGCATTCCCGTCTTCGCATGGAAAGGCGAGACGCTCGAGGAGTATTGGGACTGCACTTGGAAAGCCATCGTCAATCCCGAGGGCAAAGGCCCGCAGCTCGTCGTCGATGACGGCGGCGATGTCACGCTGCTGCTCCATAAAGGCTACGAAATGGAGGAAGGCGACGATTGGGTGAATTCGCCCAGCGGGAGCCACGAAGAGAAAGTTATAAAAGACCTGCTCAAGAGCATCCACGCCGAAAACCCTTTTGTGTTCCACGAATTGGTCAAGGAATGGAAAGGCGTCTCCGAGGAAACCACGACCGGCGTCCACCGGCTCTACAAGCTCCAGGAAGTCGGAAAACTTCTTGTCCCCGCGTTCAACGTCAACGACTCGGTGACCAAGTCGAAGTTCGACAACCTCTACGGGTGCCGCCATTCACTGGTGGACGGACTCAACCGCGCGCTCGACGTGATGATCTCCGGCAAGGTCGCCGTGGTCTGCGGATACGGCGACGTCGGCAAGGGTTCGGCCCAGTCGCTGCGCGGACAAGGCGCGCGCGTCATTGTCACCGAGATCGACCCGATCAACGCCCTGCAGGCCGCGATGGAAGGCTTCGAAGTCACCACGCTCGAGGACACCCTCGGCCGCGGCGACATCTACATCACGACGACCGGCAACAAGGACGTCATCACCGCCGACCACATCTCCAAGATGAAGGACCAGGCGGTCATCGCGAACATCGGCCACTTCGACAATGAGATCCAGGTGGACAAACTGAACAGCCTGCCCGGCGTGAAGAAGGTCAACATCAAGCCGCAGCTCGATAAATACGTCTTCCCGAACGGCAAGGAAGTATTCCTCCTCGCCGAAGGACGCCTCGTCAACCTCGGCTGTGCCACCGGCCACCCGAGCTTCGTCATGAGCAACAGCTTCAGCAACCAGACACTGGCTGCGCTCGATCTGTGGAAGAACAAGGACATCTACAAACCCGCCGTCTATGTCCTTCCGAAAAAGCTCGACGAGGAAGTCGCGCGCCTGCACCTCGAGAAGATCGGCGTCAAACTGACAAAGCTCACCAAGGAGCAGTCGGAATACCTCGGCGTTGCTGTCGAAGGTCCCTACAAGCCCGAGCACTACCGCTACTGACACGTGGTCGCCGTCGGCGACCACATGAGTAGGCAGTGTTCAGTTGCCAGTTTACAGATCAAACAAACACAAGAATGCCGTTCCGCAAGGAACGGCATTCTTGCTGCGGACATGCTTCAAGCAACGGCATCAGATTAGCGCCGTCCGATCATTGCCACATTTGCAGTTCAGCCTCATAATTGCGTTGGCATGAATATTCGCCAACAAACCGACGAAAGCGTCGAAGGGCGCGGCAGTTGGCCGGCCATGCTGGACTTTTACCGCTCAGGTATCGATGTCAGCTTGATCGAGGAAAACCTGAAGCTGGCCGTGCCGGAAAGGATGGAGAAATTCGCCAGCTTCATGCGCTTGGTCGAGGCCCTCCGTTCGAGCCAACCCCCCGTGCCTGCTGCAGAATGACCCGTTTCGAGCAACTGATCCCGGCGCTCTCCGCGGCCGGCGTCGAGTTCATCCTTATCGGCGGACTCGCGGCAGTAGCGCACTCTTCGTCCAGGGCCACCTATGACGTGGACGTCGTTTACCGCCGTAGTCCCGGAAACATCGCGCGGCTTTGCGAAGCTCTTACTCAACACTCCCCAAGACTGCGAGGCGCTCCTGCCGGACTTCCTTTCATCCTCGACCCGAAGACGGTTGCTTTCGGGTTGAATTTCACGCTCACCACCGCGCTCGGCGATCTCGATCTGTTCGGAGAAATTCCGGGAGGACGGACCTACGAGGAACTTCTTCCCGATACCGAGGAGCGCATTGTTTTCGGTCACTCCTGCCGCGTGGTCACGCTTGACAAATTGCTGCATCTCAAGCGATCGACCGGGCGCGCCAAGGACCTCGAGGTCGCCGCCGAACTGGAGGAAATTCGCCACAGAAAAAAATCTGGAGAGCAATAGCCATGTCCTCCCCCGTCGGTTATGAAACCATGGAGTATCGCCGATGCGGACGCAGCGGATTGAAACTGCCCGCGCTTTCGCTGGGGCTTTGGCACAACTTTGGGGCGAATGATGATTATTCCAACGCCCGTGAGATGGTGCTGCGATCCTTCGATGCCGGCGTCACGCACTTCGATCTGGCAAACAATTACGGTCCGCCACCCGGCAGCGCGGAGCAAACGTTCGGACGCATCCTTCGCGAAGATCTCGCCGCCCATCGGGATGAACTCATCATATCGACCAAAGCCGGCTATTACATGTGGCCCGGACCTTACGGCGAGTGGGGCTCGCGGAAATATCTGCTAGCCAGCCTCGATCAAAGTCTCCAACGCATGGGACTCGATTACGTGGACATCTTTTACAGCCACCGCCCCGATCCCGAAACACCGTTGGAAGAAACCATGGGCGCACTCGTGACCGCCGTGAAATCAGGTAAGGCTCTTTACGTCGGTATCTCGAGCTATTATGCGGACATCACACGCCGCGCCGCCGATATCCTGCGTGCCGAGGGTGTGCCGCTCCTCATCCACCAACCTGTCTTCAATCTCTTCGACCGCTGGGTGGAAGACGGACTGTCAGAAGTTTTGCGGAGCGACGGGATTGGCTGCATCCCGTTCAGTCCCCTCGCCCAAGGTTTGCTGGCTGGACGTTACAACAACGGCATCGCGCCGGATTCGCGTGCGGGCAAACCCGACGGCTTTCTGCGTCCGGAGCATGTCACCGAGGAGAAACTGCGACGAGTGAGCGCGTTAACGGACATCGCGGCAAAACGCGGACAATCCCTCGCCCAGATGTCCATCGCATGGTTGCTGGCGAAGTCCTTCGTCACGTCCGTCCTCATCGGTGCCAGTCGTTGGAGCCAGATTGAAGACAACCTTGGGGCAATGAAGAACACATCCTTCTCTCCCGACGAACTGACGACCATCGATAAGGCCTGCAAATTGTAGCGCCGTCCGCAGCGGCCGCTCAGTAGCCACTTATTTTCAATTGGCCTGACCCCGTAAGTGGGACAGCTCAGATCTGAAGTTCTGCCGTTGTTGGTTGTGCTTGGTTTTGGTGTTGATAGCAACTCTGGACGTAGGGAGCCCGGAGGGCGACCGGAGTCCAGAGTTGCTACGCCGCACGAACTCCACTGGCGTCAAATAGCGCAGGGAGCTGTGCGGACGTGACTCGTTGTATTCGATCCTCCAAGTTTCGAGGATGACGCGTGCCTCAAGCAGGCTGCCGAAGAGTTCTCGGTTCAGGCACTCGTCGCGCAGCTTGTCGTGGAAGCTTTCGATGTAGCCGTTTTGCCTCGGCTTCGCCTCGCCCTTCGGGCTGCCTGCGGCAGGCTATCTCGCTTCGCTCGGTTCCCACGGGCTCCCCGGGGTGATGTAGATCGTCTTGATGGAAGCTTCCCCAAGCCAGTCTTGGATTGCGCAGGCAATGAACTCCGGCCCGTTGTCGCTGCGCAGATGCTCTGGCGCTCCGTAGCGGGCAATAGCTGCTTCCAAGACGGTGATGACGTCCACAGCCCGGATCGACCACGCTGCATGCATCGCCACACATTGGCGCGTATACTCGTCGAGGATCGTCAAAATCCGGAACCGGCTGCCGTTCTCGGTCTGGTCTTCGACAAAGTCCCAACTCCAGACCTGCCGAGGCCTCTCGGCCCGGGTCCGCTGCGCGGTCGATGTTCCCACGCGCCTCATGCGTCGCTGCTTCTTGCTCACCTTGATGCCTTCCTCTCGCCGGATGCGCGCCACCCGCTTCGGGTTGACCTCGAAGCCCTCACGACGCAACAGCGCCGTGATGCGCCGATAACCGTAGCGAGGATGTTTGGCGCTGAGTTCCAGCACCTCCTTGCGGATGCGCCGGCTCTCCACGCTCGCCTTTGCTTGGCGATACAGCCCGGATCTGGCCAGACCCAACGCACGGCAAGCCGCCGATTTGCTCCCTGCGCCGTTCTCCACACTCCTTTGGGCAGCCCGCCTTTTTGCAGACGGGCTTACCATTTTTTTGCGTTAACTTCTTTCAGGATGTGGTTCTGCACGCTGAGGTCGGCGATGATGCGCTTGAGTCGCGCGTTTTGCCTCGGCTTCGCCTCGCCCTTCGGGCTGCCTGCGGCAGGCTATCTCGCTTCGCTCGGTTCATCCTCCAACGCCCGCAAACGCCGCGCCTCACTCACATCCATACCGCCATACTTGCGCTTCCAAGCATAGTAGGTGCCTTCGCTGATGTTGTGGGCCGCGCAGACCGCGCGCGTGTTGCCCCCTCCTTGGACCTCTCGCAAGATCCCGATAATTTGCTCCTCGCTGAATCGACTCCGTTTCATTGGTTCTGCTCCTTCTAATGGCGCAGAACTTCACTTTTCAACTGTCCTCTTT
>VEQL01000026.1 GCA_018883245.1 Chthoniobacterales bacterium | reverse complement strand
AGGTGGTTCCGTTCGCCGACTTGAGGTTGATGCCAGTGAACCCCTTCACATTACTTATATCGAAACGCACGGAGAAGCTCACCTGACCGAACTGGCGCGGGGTGGTCAGCAACCGGTATCCGGAATGCGTTCCGGAGGTCGTGGAGGAACCGGCATAAACTCCAAGCGAATTGTTTCCGTCAATCTGACGTCCGGCCGTGCCGTTGATGCTGTTGGTCGTCACGCAACGGATTCCGCCGCGACTGGGGTTGGTTGTGCTCGCCGACGTTGTCCTGACATAGCTGGTGAATTGTCCGAAGCCAGTGCCCCCATTAGCCGTCACCGTGGCATTGGTTGCGGTCGAGGAATAGACCAATGTGGACGTTGTGTAGGACTCAAGATTGTCGCTCGCGCCGGCCTTGGTGCTGGCGCCGTAAGCCGTGCTTGTCCCGTATTCGAACCAGTAAATTGTCTCGGGTCCGTTGGGGTTTACCGTCCCGGAAAGGCTGGCCGAGTTGGTGGTCGTCGCGGTCACCGGACCGGTTGTGACACTCGGTGGCGGATATCCCGTTGTGAATGTCTGATCCATTCCGTAGGTCACGCCGAAACTGTTCTGAGCAACAGGGCGATAGTGGTAGGTCTGCCCGAAATCGAGACCGGTCAAATCAGCCGCAAGTGCGACTGGTGATGCGCTGGAGCCGAGGACGTTTTGTTGCGTCGTCGTCGATCCGTAATTCGCGTCGATGCCGTATTCGAACCACAGCTTGGAATCCGTGCTGTTTGGATTGACCGTGGCCGTGAGGGTCGCGCCCGTCGGAACAACGTTCTGCGCGGACACGGCGTTGAGCGTCGGTTTCGCCGGCAAGGTGGTGAAGGACAAAATTGATCCGCGCACCACGCTTGTTCCGGTCTGTGCCACGATGCGAAAATAATATGTTGTTTCAGGCGCCAGGCCCGGGACCGACGCCCACTTTCCGACAGGGCCGATGCCGGACCCAGCATCTTGCACAGCCGTCGTAGTTGTAAGCGTATCGGATTTCACCCCGTATTCGAACCAGATGCTCGTCGGCAGGCCGTTCGGATTCACGTCGCCATTCAAACTCGCCGATGTCGTTGAGATGTAAGAAGCCGGCGTTGTCGCGACAGCAGGCAGCAGCGCATCCGTGGTGAATGTCGTGTCCGGACCGTAGGTTGTGTCCTGCGAGTTGGCGGCAACCACGCGGAAGTGATACGTGGTGCCGGGTTGCAATCCGCTGAGCGTGGCACTGGTCGCCACCGAGGAATTTCCACTGCCGATACCTTGCGAACTTGTGGCTACGCCGTAAGACGCCGTTGTGCCATATTCGAACACCACCGATGTTGCGTCGCCGTTCGGCGTGACCGTCGTGCCAAGCAGTGCGCTTGAGGTTGTCACGCCGGAGAATGTGACCGAGTTGATAGACGGAGGCGCCGTCGTCGATGCTGCACCTGTGGTAAACCGCGCCTCGAACGGCGCGAACATCGCCAGACCGTTCGCATCGGTTGCAGTGCTTTCAATCCGCACGCCATAAAGCGTTGTCCCCGCCATGTTTGACGACGGCTTGTAAGTCATCACCGTGTTGCCGGCGCTCCACGCAAAAGTTCCAGTCGTGAGCGGCGCGGTGGAAAACGATGCCTGCGTTGTGGTCGGATTCATTGCCCGATCAAAGGTCACGGAAATGGCCGCAGCGGGCGAGATGCCGGCCGCGTCGTGCGCGGGGGAAACCGTGTTGACCACGGGCGAGAGGGCCTTGTGCTGCGACTGTGCGACAAACATTTTGTAAGACGTCGCCGGCATCACGATAGACTGAATTCCGTTGGTGCCGGTCACTAATGTTTCCGATGGGTTGAGGACGTTGACCAAAACCGTTCCTGCGGGATGGATCGTTGGGCGCTCCCCGATGGTTTGCGATGTGCCCGAGGTGTTCAGTGCGACGTAGACCTCCTCGGTGCCGAGGCGGCGCGCGTAGGCGAGAAGCCCGGGCGCGGTATAGTTCGCCCAAAGGTTGTTATGCGATCCCGTGCGCAAGGAAGGATAAAGTCGGCGCAGGTTGTTCAACTTTGCGACCAACTTGAAACGCGTGCTGGTCATGTTGAAGTTGTCGCCGTTGGACGGTCCGCCTTCGAATTGTCCGTCGAACATGTCCTCGCGGTTCCACGGATCAGCACCTCCGTCGAAATCCTGCTCCGTTCCGTAGTAAAGGCTGGGAATTCCGCGCGACGTGTAAAGAAACGCGAGTGCCACCTCGAGACGCGCTGTGTTGCCGCCGATCGCCGTGCTCAGGAAGCGCGGGTTGTCGTGGTTGTCGAGGTTGAGAACGAGCGAGTTGAGGGCTGATGTGTCGTAATTCGCCGTGGTCAGGTTGTTGTAACGACCCTCGATCTGGCCCGTGTTACCTGAGGCAGTCGCGAAGACGCTGCCGACTTGGTAGTAGAGCGGGTAGTCGAGCGCACTTTCCATTTTGTAGTTCCCGCCGGATTTGGTGCCGGTGTAGGCGCCTACTTTGCTGTCATTGCCATCGAACACCTCGCCGAATTGGAAAAAATTCGGTTTGTCTGCGGCCTGTGCAGCAGCGCGAACGGCGGGCGACCATTCGTCCCAAAATCCCATCTCGACGTGCTTGACCGTGTCGATGCGGTAGGCGTCGAAACCGGCCGTGCTGATCCAATAGCTCCAAATTTCTTTCATCTTCGCGCGCACATAGGACGACTCTGTCCGGAAGTCGTCGAGCGAGGCCAACTCGCCCAATTCCACCTGCGTGGAGTCCGTCCAATTCTGCGTGCCGCCATTGTTGTGGAAGATGTTGGACAGGCTCGTATTTCCGAACGCAGTGGTGAGGTTCGTGTTGGCAAAAGGTGCCGCGTATTGCTGGTTAAACCAGTTGTTGTAGCGCAGGTTGTAGCCGGAAGGCGGATAGACGAAGTTCGCCCAGCCAGCGTCCCCGCTGTCAACCAACGTGCTACCGTGGTTGACGACCACATCGTTGATCACAAGGATCCCGCGTTTGTGCGCCTCGGCGACAAGGCGTTGAAGGTCGGTCAGTGTTCCCATGCGCGGATTCACCGCATAGAAATCCGTCGCAGCATAGCCGTGATAGTCGCCGTTGGCATTCTTGACCACCGGCGAAATCCAGATCGCCGTCGCCCCGAGCGCCTTGATGTAGTCGAGCTTCTTCTCTATGCCTTTAAAATCGCCGCCATGCGCTTGGTTGCTGATTGTCGGTCCATAGTTCGGCAAAGAATTGTTGTTGGAAGAATCGCCGTCAAAAAACCGGTCGGTGATGATTTGGTAGATGCTCTGGTTGCGCCAGAAGTCGGCGGAATATTCCGGCGAATAGCCCGCATCCAACGTGACGACCATCTTGTCCAAGGCGAACCCCGCATCGCGCATCCAAATGTTCAGCGTGTGCGTGCCCGTGGTATTCACCGTCACGGCCACGGGCACAGCAGATCCCGCCGCGGCATTCGACCACGACCAAGCGCCGGTTTTCGGCAGATCGATCTGCGCGGCGGACGGGCTTGCCCCATCGAGTCCGATATAAACGGAGAGTGATTCGGCGGACTCTGCATAGCCGCGCACCCAAACATAATAAGCGCCGGTGTTGGTGAAGTTAACGGTGTATCGGAGTTCAGGTGATGCGGACGTCCAGTTGCTTGCCACCGTCATCGCATCGTTCGGCAACACCTGCATAAGCCCGGTGCCGCCGTAGCCGCCAATGGCCGTGGAGTTTGTCCAAGCGTAATTGTTCGTTACGCCACTGACCGGATCGCTCACTGTTCGCGGGATATTCGTCGTCGGCGATTCCGCCTCGATCCTTACCGTGCCGTTGGACTCGGCCGTCTGTGCCGATAAATGACCTGCAACAAACCACGAAAGTGCCGCGAAGGCAGACAACCGCAGCAACGCTCCCGAGGGGCACATCGCATAATCCTACACAAAAAACGCCGAGGTGCTTGGAGTTTTCAACAAATGCGCAGCAGCACTCTCAAAGAAGACTGCGCGGCAGATCGATCCGATCTTCCCGGGGCCCCACCTCGGCGAGCAGAGGACGTCCGACACATTCCTCCAAGATTATGCGGTTTGTCCGTGCAGCGGCATCGGAAAGACCATCTGCATTGTTGAGAATGAAACCCGCAAGCGGAAGCCCCTTGGAGCGCACATTTTCAACCGTCAGAAGAGCATGGTTGAGAGCCCCGAGCTTGTTGCGCACGACGACAATCACCGGCCAACCCAACTCCACCGCAAAATCGGCCATGGTGAACCCTTTCCGCAACGGCACCAACCACCCCCCCGCTCCTTCGCAAAAAATTTGCCCATGCCGCGCGGCAAGCTCCCGCATTGCCGGAACAACTGATCCGTAGTCAGAAGGTTTCTCACCGAGCAGCTCGCATGCCATGGGTGCGGCGGGCGTTTGGAACCACACGGGATTAAGTGCATCAAGCGGCTCTGTGTTGCCCGAAGCAGCAGCGAGAATTTCCGCGTCGTCACGCGGGCCGCAACAAAACGGTTTTGCGCCCACCGCGTCGATCCCCGCTTCACGCGCTGCACGCACGAGCAGCGCGGTAACGAATGTCTTCCCACAATCGGTATCTGTGCCGGTGATGAAATAGTTCATGCCATCCCCCCAACCCCGCCGAGAAAATGATGCGCCGCCGCGCCCAGCGCGTAGAGCGCCGCCGTTTCGCTGCGCAGCACATGGCGTCCAAGATCGAGCGGCACGAATCCCGCCGCTTGCGCGGCCGCCATTTCATCGTCCGTCCAATCGCCCTCGGGGCCGATCGCAAAGGTCACGTTGCCGGGCGTTCCCGCGAAAAAATTACCCAACATCGCGCCTTTGGCGTGGATAGCCGGAATCCCCTTCAATCCCTCAGGAGAATCGCGGAAAGCGTCCTCAGCCCGCGCGACGGAAAAAATCTCCGGCAACACCAGATGGCCGCACTGCTTCGCCGCTTCGACGGCCACTTGCGTCCACTTTGCGCGGCGCTTTTCCGCATCCTTGCCGCCGAGCTTCACCACGCTGCGCCCGGCCGCGACCGGACGGATCGATGCCGCGCCGAGTTCGGTCGCCTTCTGCACGAGCCAATCGAAGCGCTCGTTTTTGATCAATGCCGCGATGAGATGGATTTCCGGGCGTGGGCGCTCTTCGCGCCACTCGCGCAGCACGCGGAATCCTGCGTGCTTTTTGCCGGCGTTCTCCAATTCCACGTCCGCCGCGCGCCCGGCGCCGTCGAAGATCACCGCCCGGTCGCCCGAACCCAGACGCAAAACTTGTGCGGCATGGCGGGCTTCACTTTCGGGCAATAGCCCCGAATCCCACCGATCCACCGGGACAAAAAACCGCGCCATGGTCACGCCACCACCTTGAACCGCCGCAGCGTTTCGTCGCGCTCGGTCGCGTGATCCACCATCGGCAGCGGATATCCTTTCGCCAGCGCCTTGCCGTCCGCCGGCGGCTCGAGGAAGGCCTTCGCCGGCACATCGCGCAGTTCCGGCACCCATTGCTTGATGTATTTGCCTTCGGCATCATAGCGCGCCGTCTGGCTCCAGGGGTTCTGGATACGGAAGTAAGGAGCGGCGTCCGCCCCCGTGCCCGCGCTCCACTGCCAGCCGCCGTTGTTGCTTGCGATCTCGCCGTCGATCAAGCGCTGCATGAAATATTGCTCCCCCATCCTCCAGTCGAGATGCAGGTCCTTGGTGAGGAACATCGCCGCGATCATGCGCGAACGGTTGTGCATGTAGCCGGTCTCGTTGAGTTGGCGCATTGCCGCATCGACGATCGGAAAACCGGTCAGGCCCTCGCACCACGCGCGGTATTTCACCCCGTCGTGATCCCATTCCATTCCGCGGTATTTCGGATTGAACTCGTGCTCGAGAACTTCCGGGTAGTGCCAGAGGATTTGGAAATAAAATTCCCGCCAGATCAGCTCGGCGATGTATTTCCACACGCTGTTGCGCCCGTTGGCATCGGCCCCCTCCGCAGCCTCCTTTGCACGGTGATAGACTTCCCTGATCGACAACAGTCCGTGACGCAAATCCTGCGACAAGCGCGACGTTCCGTCTTCACCCATCAAGTCGCGCGTCGCGCCATAGCAATGGATCGGGCCCGAAAGGAATTTTTTCAACCGTGCTCGCGCCGCCTTTTCACCCGCTTCGACCCCGCCGGTGAATTCAGCCAATCCCCAATGCGCCGGCGTCGGCAATGCCGCGCTCCTGATACCGCCCGGCGTGTTGAGCTTTTTCAGCGCCGGACCGGCTGCGGCTTTTGCGAGCTTGGCCCAGGCTTTCGAGTAAGGCGTGAACACGCGGAAATTCCCGCCCTCCCCCGTCTTCACCTCGTCGCGCTCATGGACCGCCGCATCCTTGAACATGCGCAATTCACACCCCGCAGCGGCCAACGCCGCGGACAACTTTTCCTCCTGCGCACGCCCGAAGGGATCCGGATCACGGTTGGCAAACACCGCGTCCGCCTTCGTCTCGCGAACCAGATCGGCCAGCTGCGCAACGGCATCGCCCTCGCGGATAACGAGACGGCTCCCGATCGCGCGTAGATTTCCGTCCAACGCCGCCAGAGACCCGCAAAGAAAAGTCTGCCGCGGCGCGCCCGTCCACCGGTGCTTTTTTTTCCAATCGCTGGCCACATAAACCGGCACCACCTGCTCCGCCTCCTTCGCCGCGGCCGCCAGCGCCGTGTTGTCTGTGATGCGCAGATCCCTACGGAACCAGTGAATAGCCGTCTTCATCGCCTCGACAATGCCCGCCCGCGACGCGAGAATCCAGCGCCTTGAGCATACCTGACCCGCTCCTGATTATTGCCGGCAACGGCCGCTACCCGTTCCAGCTCGTTGCAGCCGCTCGTCGCGCCGGCGTGAAGCGGATTTGCGTCGTGGGATTCCACAATGAAACAGATCCTGCACTCGCGGGCGAAGTGGATGACATCCGCTGGCACCACGTGGGTCAGCTCGGCAAATTGCTTGCCTACGCCAAGGAAACCGGCGCCAAGCACGCCATGATGGCCGGCCAGATAGCGCCGAAAAATCTCTTCGATCTGCGACCCGACTTCGCCGCGCTTCTGCTGCTTGCGAAACTCAAGGAGCGCAATGCCGAAACGCTCTTCGGCGCGGTGGCCGACTCGCTCGACAAAGCGGGCGTCGAACTGCTCCCTGCCACCACTTTTGTCGGGGAGTTCCTCGCCCCGGAGGGACATTTCGCCGGCCCGAAACCGCGCCGCCGCACGAACGAAGACATCGCCTTCGGACTTCGCATCGCCAAGGAAGTCAGCCGTCTGGATATCGGGCAGACCGTTGTCGTCCGCAACGGCACCGTGCTCGCCGTCGAGGGTTTCGAGGGAACCAACGAGGCCATCAAGCGCGGCGCGCTCCTCGGTCGCGGCCAGGCCGTTGCCGTGAAAGTCTCGAAGCCGGACCAAGACTTCCGATTCGACGTCCCCGTGGTCGGTCCGCTCACCATGGAAGCCGGCGCGCAATCGGGCTTGTCCGCCCTCGCCGTCGAAGCCGGCCGCACCCTGCTCATCGACCCCGAGCGCGTGCAAGCGCTCGCGGCCGAACACAAAATCACCCTCATCGGAGTGCGGTCATGAGCGGCAAACTTCGCGCGGGCGTTGTCGGTGTCGGGAGCATGGGATGGAACCACGCGCGAATTTACAGCGAGCTCGGCAACGCCGAACTCGCGGCTGTTTACGACGCGAATCCCGCCGCGGCGGAACGTGCCGTGCGCAAATACGGCGGAGCGGTCGCGTCTTCGCTCGACGATCTCATCGCACGCTGCGATGCGGTGTCCGTGGCGGCGCCGACGAATCTCCACCACGAAATCGTGATGAAGCTGCTCGGTGCCGGACGCCATGTGCTCGTCGAAAAACCGATCGCCGACAACCCGGCCCACGCCGCCGAAATGGCTGATCTCGCGCGCCAGCGCGGCCTTGTGCTCCAAGTCGGCCACATCGAGCGCTTCAACCCCGCACTCGACGCACTGGAGCAGCGCCTCAACCGTCCGCGTTTCCTCGAAGTCACGCGCCTCTCGCCCTACCCCGGACGCAGTCTCGACATCGGCGTGGTCCTCGACGTGATGATCCACGACCTCGAAATCATACTCCATCTCGTGCGCTCGCCGGTGACGAGCATCGACGCGGTCGGCGTCGCCGTCTTGAGCAAGAGCGAAGATATCGCCAGCGTGCGCATGCATTTTGCCAACGGATGCGTGGCCAACGTCACTGCCAGCCGCATCAGCATGAAAAAAATGCGCGAGATCCGCCTGTTCCAAGAAGACGCCTACCTCTCGCTCAACTATCAAAAACAAACGGCGAAGATGTATCGGCTGAAGGATGGAAAAATCGTCCGCGAACGCGTGGCCATCGAAAAGGGCGAACCCCTCCTGCGCGAACTCCGCCACTTCGTCGATTGCGCCCGCGCCGGCGTGCAACCGAAAGTCGGCGGCAGCGAAGCCGTCGCCGCCCTCGATCTCGCGCTGCAAATCACCCGCCAGATCGCCGAACGCGCACCTCAGCTGGCTGCCTGATTCCATGCGCATCTTCGTCATCGCCGGTGAAACGAGCGGCGACACGCACGCCGCCGCACTGCTGTCTGAATTGGAATCCCTCCGGCCGGGCCTCGAAATCGCCGGTCTCGGGGGACCGAAACTGCACGCACTTTCCCCGCAGGTCGAGGATTGGACCCACGACGCCGCCGTGGTCGGACTTTGGGATGTTCTGCGCCGCTACGGATGGTTCAGAAGAAAATTCCGCGAGGCCCTTGATCAACTTGCCCTCGAAAAGCCGGATGCTGTGCTTTTCGTTGATTACCCCGGCTTCAACCTGCGCATGGCGAAAGCGCTCCAACCCCGCCGTCCCGCGCTCAAGCTCCTCTACTACATCAGCCCGCAGGTCTGGGCATGGAACCGCGCCCGCATCCCACGCATGGCCCGCTGGCTGGATCGCATGTTTTGCATTTTCCCGTTTGAAAAGGACCTCTACGAAAAATCCGGGCTTCACACCGATTTTGTCGGACATCCCATGGCCGCAAAGATCGAACCCGCCGGCGACGAAGCGCGCAACCCCGATCTGCTTGCGCTTCTTCCGGGCAGCCGCGAGCGAGAAGTGCGCAAAATTTTTCCCGTCATGCTCGGTGCCGCGAAGCAGATTCTCGCACGCCGTCCGCGAACCGTCTTCGCTTCCGCGGCCTCCTCGGAGAAATTGCAAATCCTCATGCGCGGCATGGCGGCAAAGGCCGGCGTGGGCTGCGATATCGGCCTGCGCAACGCCGGCGATCTCATGCTCACCGCATCCGCAGGACTCGTTGCCTCCGGAACGGCCACGCTCGAGGCGACATTGTGCGGACTCCCCTACGCCCTGGTTTACAAAATCGCTCCCCTCACCTACATCGTCGGCCGCGCCGTCGTGAAAGTCCCCTATCTCGGCATGGCCAACCTCTTGGCCGGGAAAGAAATCGTCAAAGAGTTCATCCAGCACGACGCCACGCCGGATTCCCTCGCCTCCGAAGCACTGCGACTCCTCGATGACGTATCCTGCCGCCGCTCGATGCGGGATGAATTCACCGCCGTCCGCGCCCAACTCATCACCCCCTCCTCAACGACACCCGCCCGCGCAATTCTTAATGCATTGGCGCTCCCTTAGGCAGCTTGCGAGGGAAACCATCTGCCGTATCGAGCAGTTGTTACGGGGCTTTGGCGTGGAGGTCGGCACCCCAGGAAGCGGCGGCCACTCGACGAAGTTCAGTTCGGCGCTTGCAGTGCAGGACTACCTTCCGGCCGGAGGCATGCCGAACAAACTCACCGCCGATTTGGTCGATCCGACGAATTCGTCTTCCGGCGTCTTCGGCGGGCAAGTTCTCGCGCTGAAGCTGAATATCGCGCTCAGCGACGGCGGCGCGACACCCGCAGGTCTGGGCGACTTGTATTACAAGAACCCGGGCGATGCGCTAAGCGGGTTCACGGTGCGCCAGATCCTCGCAGCGGCCGAAAACGCGCTCGGCGGGGGTCCGTTGCCCACGGGCTATACCTACGCCTTGCTCTCGACGCTGTGCGACAACCTCAACCTCTCGTGGCACAACGAAACCACTGAGGGATGTGCACCGTCTGCATGGGCGCTGCTCTACCTGAGCAGGAGTCCCTGACCGCGGCAACCAATGGGAACAAGCAGGCCCCGGGGAAACCCGGGGCCTTTTCTTCGCACAACAATTGAAGATGGAGGTTCAACCGCGACACCGCCCTTCGGCAAACGTCCGACACCTCGTGCAGGCCTACGATCCGGAGGAAGAGGATTCCAACTCCGAGATTTTTTCGTCGCTTTGCTCGGTGCGTCCGCCCAAATGCCGCGCAAGGAAGCGCTCGACGGCACGGTAGAAGTAGAGGCGGTTTTCCTCGTTGGCGAAGCCATGGCCTTCGTTGCTTTTCACTATGTAAGGCACGTCGATCCCGCGTCTTTTCAGCGCCTCGACAATCTGGTCGCTTTCGGCCTTTTTCACCCGCGGATCGTTGGCGCCCTGGGCGATGAGCAACGGGGCTCCGATCTTGTCGGCGGAGAAAAGCGGCGACGCGGCAGTGAGCAGTTCCTTTTCCTTCTCGGGATCACCGATCATTTCGTAGTTCATCTTCCGCATCGGCTCCCAGTAAGGCGGGACAGTCGCGAGAAGCGTGAACAAATTGGAAGGTCCGACGAAACTGATGCCCGCGGCATAGACTCCGGGGGTGAGCGCCATGCCGGCCAGCGCTGCATAGCCGCCGTAACTGCCGCCGTAAATCGCGATGCGTTTCGGGTCGGCGATGCCCTCTTCGACGAGCCACTTGGATGCATCGGTGAGATCGTCCTGCATTGATTTGCCCCATTGCTTGAAGCCTTTTTCCCAAAACGCACGGCCGTAGCCGGTTGAACCGCGGTAGTTGACCTGCAAAACCGCGTAGCCGCGGTTGGCGAGGAATTGCGCGGTGCCGTCGAATCCCCACGCGTCGCGCGCCCAAGGTCCGCCGTGGACATACAGCACGGCCGGCAGATTTTTCGGCTCAAGCCCGGGCGGCAACGTGAGATAACCGGGCAACTCGAGGCCGTCGCGCGCGGGGATGCGCACGGGAACCATCGGCGCCAGTTGATTCTCGTCGAGCCAAGGGGAGATATCGGACAGCTTGCGCAATTCGTCGATCTTGTCGTCGTAGAACCAGAATGCGCCGCGCGTGCGGTCGCTGTGGGTGCGGACGATGAATTTGTCCTCGTCTCGGTTGGTGGAGACGAGCGCAACCTCGGAGCCGGGAAACTTTTTCTCGAGCTTTTCCTGCAGATTTCGGCGCCACTCGTCGAAGAAATGGTATTCGGTCTTGTCGCGCGTGAAAACGGCCGCGGTGAGTACCTTGCGCTTGTCGGACCCGATAAGACCACCGGTGTCCACCTCCGGATGCTCGAAAAGCAGTTCGAGTTCTTTGCCGGTCGCAGGGTCGAGACGGACAATGGCCGCCTTGTCGCGCCCGAGGTTGGAGGTGGCGTAAAGTTCCTTGTTGTCGTAAGTGAAAAACATCGGATCGACACTCTCGCGGAAATCGGTGGTCAGAACTTTGCGGAATGGCTGGTCCTCGGTCTCGCGGTAAAGCATTTCTGTGTTGACTCCGTCGGTCTGCACGGCGGCGCGCACTTTGCCGTCGTGGTCAGTGACCCAGGAGGACACGCTGCCGGGATTTTCGGCCACGAGTTCCATCTCGCCGCTGCGCGTGTTGAGGCGGAAGACATCGAACACGCGCGCGTCGCGCTTGTTCATGCTTATGAGAAGATGGTCCTCGTCATCGCGCAGGTCATCGACCACGCCCACCCGGACACCCGGGAACGGCGTGAGGTCGCGCTTGCCGGTGCCATCCGCATTGACCGCGTAGAGGTGGAAATTTTCGTCCCCGCCGTCGTCCTGCAAATAGACCACCTGATCTTTCGCGGCCCAAAAATAGCCGGCGATGTCGCGCTTGGTCGCGTCGGTAAGCCGCCTCGGTTTCGCGCTTCCATCGACCGGCTGGACGAAGACGTTGAGGCGGTTTTCCCAAGGCGCGAGCCATGAAATATAGTCGCCGCCGGGGCTGACCTGGTAAGCAGCCCCGACTGGATTGCGGAAAAAATCCCGAAGAGGAATCACCGGGGGTTGCGGGTTTGAAGGGTTGATTTCCATGGCGAAGGCGGCACAAGGCAAAAGCAACGCGAGAAGCGGAATATGGCGGGTCATGACTTGAGATGAGACTCTGCAGACGGCCGGAATGTTCAACCGCGACGCGAGCCCTGCACGGGTTTACATGCCGTAGCCTGCGCGGTCACGCCCCAAGCCGGGCAGAACTCACAACCCCTCCAAGCCGGCGGCCTCGGGCTGTTTCTGGGCAGCTTCCTCGGCGGCCTTGAGCGCATTCTGACCGGCAGCTTCGGTGAAGATGATCAGACGTCCGGTCAGCGTTGAATAGACCGCAGACATTTTTTTGTCGGGGCACTCGTAAACCACCGTGTAAAGGTCCGGATGAAGCGTTTCCCATTTCCCGCCACCGAAATTCCGGTTGAGCAACTCGTGGATTTCGCTCATCGAGATTTGGAGCGGCGGACCGACGTAGTCTTTCGTCGGGAGAAGTTTTTTGTAGGCAATGCGGTCCACTTTTCCGTCGTCGAATTCTGCAAAAATACGGAAGCCCGAGGATTCGAAGACATAGACCCCGCCATCGTTGCTGATCCGCACATGCTTGCCGTAGCGCTTGGTGCAACCATCGAAAGTTTCGCCGAGACGTCCGAAACAGGGGACAGCAAGCAACAGCGCTGCCACGATCGATAGAGCCAGCCGGGGAGCTGTCACAAATACAGCATAAGCCGTCGCAAAACTGTCCGCCAATGAAATCCGTATCGATACCATCGGACGCGGTTGACAGCCAGTGCGATGTGAATCACATTTGATTCACAATGAAAACCGCCACGGTCCGCGACCTTCGCACCTCATTTCCCAGCTTGCAGGCCCTGCTTTTCGAGGGCCAGGAAATCGCCATCACCAAACGCAAGCGCGTTGTGGCGCGACTGCTTCCGGCGGGCCCGTCCGTTTCCAAGCCCGACTTTCGCGCGAGATTCGGCGGAGCTGCTCCTGCGCCCGGGCGCCACGAGAAAAGCGCCGTGCAGATGCTTTGCCGCGACCGGGGCGAATGACTTTTTGTGATTCCAGTTTCCTGCTGGCGCTGCTGTTGCCGGGTGATTTCTTTCACAGGCATGCGTTACCGGTCGCGGCGCAGTTCCGCGAGAGTATCCCCTACACGCTGCTGGCGGAGTTGGAAGTGACGAACACAATCCGGCGCGCGCTTCGCGAGCGAATCATCACACGCGCGACCCACGATGCCGCCTTTCGCCAGATCGAAGCGGATCTTGCCAGCGGCATTCTCGCGCGGCGCGACACGCCGCAGAGCGAACTTTTCCGTCTGGCCCGGGAACTTTCCCGTCGCTACACCCCGACCATTCCAGCGCGCTCGTTGGATATCCTGCAAACAGCATCGGCTCTGTCGCTGGGAGCCGACACCTTTTGTTCTTTCGACGAGCGCCAGCGGCAGCTCGCCAAAGCGGCACGCTTGAAAATTCTTCCCCCGTCGATGCCGAAGCCGGCAAAAGCAAAACCATAGCCCTTATTGTCGTCAGCGATTTACCCCGGAAAAAAACGGCTAGCGCAAGCGGGTGAAGGGAATCGAACCCTCGTATGCAGCTTGGGAAGCTGCCGTTCTACCATTGAACTACACCCGCGGAGTGTATGTTGATTTTGTCCGGACCGTCCTGCGCCGCAAGGGGAAAATGGGACTCGGCGGACGGGGTGTCCGGATTTGATGGCAACAACAGCAGCGAAGTTGGCGTTCCGAATGTCGTTGCGCGGGGACGAATGAGGAGTAGGTTCGGCGGGCAAGTTTAGCCGGAAACCCCCGTCGGCACATTCGTTGTCACAATCCACCCAAGTCCCCCAGCCAACTACCCAATGAACACATCGAAAATATTGCCCCTCGCCGTCCTCGGACTTTTGGCCTGCTCGTCCGGCCTCCAAGCGCAAGGCAGCAACTCAAACAATCTTCTGCCCGTCGTGATTGTCATCAGGCACGGGGAAGATCGCGATCCGTTCATCGACGCCAAGGACAAGAACAATGCGGCACTCAACAATTGGAAAACGAGTTGGGCGCCGAATTGGCCGAACTACACACTCCCGAACAGCACCAACGTCCAAGTCCACCAGCACGGGCTCTCGGATTTTGGCGAGAAACAAGCAGCATTTCTGGTGACGAGCCTTCCGGAGTTGCTGAAGAGCGAAAACTTCATGCCGATCGCGCGTGTGGTGACCAAGGATCCTTGGACCGACAATGAGTCGGGCGGCTGGCCGACGCCGAACCCCTTCGACACCGCTTGGCCGCTGATCAAAACGCTCGGCATTCAGGATGTCATGCTGATCAAAGACAAAAAGGGCACGAATCCCTACGGTCCAAGAGCGGGAAAAAAGAACGAGACGGTGGACAAGGATCTTTTGGCGATGCTGCCGTGCTACCATGGAGAACCCGACAAACCGGCCGATTCCATTTTGCCGACCGACAGCGAGGGCAAAGTCACCGGTTCCACGTTGATTGTCTGGGACGGACAGGGCATGTGGGGGCCGCACCCGAAAGACGGTTGGTATTGGGCGGACGACTTCGATAAGCCCGAGGACTTTGCGGGCAAATTCAGCAAAACCGGCGCGAATGTGCTGCGGTTGCTCGGCGGTCTGCGCATTCCTAACATTCTGCGCGAACGCAGTCCGCAAGGCGGGGGCGGCTTGCCCGGAAAAGCGCGACGGCTTTATCTATTCTATCCCCGCTATGGGACTGGCCCTCTCTACTCGCAGATAGCTCCGCAAATCATCAAAGCTTCGGAGGAATTCCACGGAACAAACAACTACGGCACAAACACAATCATAACCCCGAAGTATGATCTGATGGTCTGGGATCTGCTCAGCCCCGAGAACAAGCCGACAGGTTGGACGAACATCGCCACTTTCCAAGTGAGCGAGGCGACCAAGGTCGAGACTATCCTCCGCAACCAGACCCGGTAGCTGCAGGCCGGGCAGCGGGGGAACACGACGCAGCAAACCGCCGCACTGCGGAGAGTCACCAGCCGACTTCGATCGGCGGGACGACGACCCCGGCGTGGGAGCCGGCCAGCGTTCCCTCGGACCGCTCGATTGACTCGACGATACCGTTGACGAATGACACTTTCACCGTGCCGACGGGGACTTTGACGTAGATGGTCGAAGCGCCGTAGCCGTAGTTGCCGCGCATCACCACGGTCTCGAGCTTCTCTCCCGGCGAAGGGCGGTAGCCGGTGATGGATTGCGCGTAGGAAGGCGTGAAGACCGTCTGCGGAACAAGCTCGTATTTGATGTATTCGAAGACTTGCGACGTGCCCTCGCGCCCGGAGCGGCTGGAACGTTTCTGCGGCTTGCCCAGACTGCGCGTCACTTCTTCGGTGGTCATGCCGATGGCGATCTCCTTGCGCGCGATCAATGCATCGACCTCTTTGCGGCGATTCTCCGCGCGGCGCAGCGTTTCGACAAAGCCTTCCGGCAAGGGATTGAGAAAGGCCTGGTCAACCCACGCTGCGACACCGCCTTGGCGCGCATTGCCAACCACGCGCAGCATCCCGCCCGGGCCGACCGCATCCAGCTTGACCGCCTGCGGATAACGCAACATCCCGGCGAACCGGCGGGCATGGAGTTCGAAATAACACGGCGCTTCCTGGCGCATGGCCAGACGCACCTGCGGAAGATCAAAATCAGAAAGATAAATCGCCCCCTCCTCACGCGCGATGGGCTGCGAGGCCAAAGCCGGTGCGGCGAGAAACGCCAGCAGGATCAAAAGTCGCACGCCGGACGAATACACCCCGTTGAGGCGGAAGACAACCGGACAAGCCCCACACAGGAGTTGCCAAAAGTTGTTGTGCGGGGCAACTTCCCGCCGATGAGAACAAAACTCCTCCTGACATCCATCGCGGCCCTCGGCCTCGCTTTCAACACACTACAAGCCGGATTTTTCGACGAGATCAAAGGCGACCTCATCGATGTGCCGGCCGGCGATTCGCCGAAATACACGGCGCTTTATTTCTCCGCCCACTGGTGTCCGCCCTGCCGCATGTTCACGCCCAAGCTGGTCGAGTGGTATAAGGACTTCAAAAAGACCCACCCGAACTTCGAGTTGGTTTTTGTCAGCTCCGACAGGGATGAGGCGTCGATGAAAGAATACATCGAAGGTGACAAGATGCCGTGGCCTGTGGTCAAGTTCGACCAAGCTGAGAGCGAGACCTTCCGGAAATATTCCTCCGACGGCATTCCCTATCTCGTGCTCATCGACGAGAACGGCAAGGACCTGACGGGTCAGGCTGGCAACGAATGGCAACCCCCGATGCAGGTGCTCGAAAAAATCGAGAAGATCGTGCCCGCGGGTTCCTGAGCACCCTCAGCCGGCGAGCAAAAGCACCAAGATCTGCGCGGATATGATGCGCAGGAGCATGGTCAACGGATAGACGGTCGCGTAGGCCACAGACGGCGCATCGGACTTGCTGATCGCGTTGGCGAACGCCAACGCGGGCGGATCGGTCATGCTTCCCGCGAGCAGGCCGCAGATGGCGATGAAGTTCACGCGCAGCGCGAGCCGGGCAAACAAACCGACGGCGAGCAGCGGCAGCAGGGCTATTGCGAACGCGCCGCCCAGCCAGAAAAGACCGTCGTGGCTGAGCAGCGTCGGCACGAACTTTTCGCCTGCTTTCAACCCCACGCACGCAAGGAAGAGCACGATGCCGAGTTCGCGCAATGCCAAGTTCGCGTTGGCCGGCATATACCACACGAGCGGCCCGATGCGGCCGATGCGGCCGAGCAGGATCGCGAGCACAAGCGGCCCCCCGGCCAGCCCGAGACGCACGGGCACGGGCAGACCGGGGAACTGGAACGGCACCAGCCCCGCAGTCACGCCGAGCAGGATGCCGACGAACATCGGGATGAATTTCGTCTCGTTGAGTGCCTGCAGGGAGTTTCCGAGCAGATCAGCCGCCTTGGCGATGTTGTCCTCGTCGCCCACCACGTGCAGGAAGTCCCCGAACTGCAGCTGCAAATCGGGCACGGCGGTCATTTCCACATCGGCGCGCAACACGCGCGTGACGGCCACACCGTAGAGCACGTCGAGTCCCAGCGCGGCGACGGTTTTTCCCAGCACTTCCTTGCGTGTGACGACAACTCGGCGGAACGCCACCCGCCCCGGAACGCGCATGAGGTTCTCGCTGCTCTCGCGCCCGACGATGAGGCGGAAAGCTTCGAGCTGGCGCCGCGGGCCCACGGCGAGGATTTTGTCGCCCTTGTGCACGATTGTTCGCTCGGTAGCGACCTCCACCTCCTCGGCACCGTTGCGCTTGATCCGCGAGACCATCACGCCTGTCTCGTGGCGCCCGGGGATGTCGCCGATCTCGATTCCGTCGAGATTCGCGTTTTCCACCACGAGGCTCATGCGGTCCAGCGGCTCGATCCCTTGGAGTTGCTCGGCGCGGAAGGCGGCAACCTCTTTCCCCAGATCAACGCGGAAAACTTTGCGGAAAAACAACATCACTCCGATGATCCCGAACACGCCCACGGGATAGCCGACCGCGTAAGCGAGCGCGGGCAGGGCCGCGCGGTCAGGCGTGATGGCGCTGCCCGATTGCGAAGCGAGCACGGAAACCGTCTGCTGCGTCGCACCGAGCGAGGGTGTGTTGGTCGTTGCGCCGCTGAAAAGACCGCAGGCGGAGAGCACATCGACGCCGGACAACGCCGCGAACGCCAGGGTGATCCCTGCGCCGAGCACGACCACTGCGGCGGCCAGCGCGTTGAACTTGAGACCGTGGCTGCGCAACGAAGCGAAAAAGCTGGGGCCGAGTTGCAGGCCGATGGTGAAGACAAAAAGGATCAGACCGAACTCGCGGACAAATTCCATGATGCTGTGGTCGATGGAAAAACCCAGATGACCGGCAATGATTCCGGCGAAGAGAACACCGGCGATGCCGATCCCCACCCCGCGCACCTTGATCGAAGCGATGGCCAGTCCGACGATGGCCACAGCCGACAGCACAAGCACGGCCCACGCGACGGGCTGGCTCTGCGCCAGAGCAAAATGCCCCATCACGATTTCCGAGAAGCCTCGTAGGCGCGGGCGATACGCAGCAGACGGGCTTCTTCGAAGGCCGGGGCCATGACTTGCAGACCGACCGGCAGCTTTTTCCCGTCCACATCGGCATCACCGCAGGGCACACTGATGCCGCAGATACCGGCGAGGTTCGCGGCGATGGTGAAAATATCGGCAAGATACATCTGCAGCGGGTCGGACATGCGTTCGCCGATTTTGAAAGCCGGCACGGGCGAGGTCGGGGAAAGCAGGCCGTCCACCTTTTTGAATGCTTCCTCGAAATCGCGGCGGATGAGAGTGCGGACTTTTTGCGCGCGCAGGTAGTAGGCGTCGTAATAACCGCTGCTGAGAACGTAGGTGCCGAGGATGATACGGCGCTTCACCTCACGGCCGAAACCCTCGCCGCGCGTGCGCCCGTAGTGGTCGGCCAGATCCTGCGGTGCGGAGGCGCGGCGTCCGTAGCGAACGCCGTCGAAACGCGCGAGATTCGCCGAAGCTTCCGCCGTGGCGATGATGTAATAATCGGCCACGGCATACTTGGTGTGCGGCAGAGAGACTTCGACGATTTCCGCCCCGAGTCCGCGATAAACCTCGATCGCCTCGCGCACGCGGGCTTCGACCTGCTCATCCATGCCATCGACGAAATACTCTTTCGGCACGCCGAGCTTCATCCCTTTCACGCCGTTGTTGAGTCCCGCCGAATAATCCGGCACGGGCAGATCGAGTGTCGTCGAATCGTTCGAATCGTGGCCGGCGATGGCTTGCAACACGAGCGCGGCGTCTTCCACCGTGTGCGTGAAGGGGCCGATCTGGTCGAGCGAGGATGCGAAAGCGACCAGGCCAAAACGGGAAACGCGTCCGTAGCTGGGTTTCAATCCCACGCAACCGCAGAGCGCCGCCGGCTGGCGGATCGAGCCGCCCGTGTCGGAGCCGAGCGACGCGAGTGCTTCGCCGGCGGCGACCACCGCAGCCGAACCGCCGCTCGAACCACCGGGAATCCGATCCGGGTCGCGCGGATTGCGCGTGATGCCCACGGACGAGTTCTCGGTCGATGAGCCCATGGCGAACTCGTCCATGTTGGTGCGCCCGAAAGGAATCGCTCCCGCCGCACGCAATTTGGTAATGACCGTCGCGTCATAGGGCGCGGTGTAGCCCTGCAGGATCTTCGATGCGCAAGCGCAGGACTCGCCCTTGACGTTGATCACGTCCTTGATCGCCACCGGGATGCCACCGAGCGGCAAATCGACGTCGGCCTTGGCGGCCGCGGCGCGGGCTCGCTCGTAATCGCGCGAAAGATAGCCGCCGATCTGCGGATCGGTCTTCTCGATCGCGGCGTTGACCGCATCGACCAGTTCGACGGGCGAAAGCTCCTTCGCTTTCAACCGGCGACGGGCATCGGCAATGGTGAGACCGGAGATATCCATCAGCCCTCCACTACCTTCGGAACAAGAAAGAGCCCGCTGCCCGAATGCGGGGCGTTGGCCGTTGCTTCCTCCTGGGTGAAGCAGTCGCGCGGCACGTCGGCGCGGAAAACATTGTAAACGGGAAACGCGTGCGCCGTCGGCTCGATGCCGTCCACGTTCACTTCGCGCAGTTGCTCGATGTAGGAAAGGACGTGGTCCAGCTGCGGCTGGAACTCGGCAATTTCCTCCGCGCTGAGGCGGAGACGGACGAGATCGGCGACATAACGGACATCGAGATGCGGCACACTCATGGAAAAAGATTGGGATAATCGCCCGGTGCGGCGATGTCGAAATGTTTCACGCTGCGAGCTTCAGTAGGACTTTGCCCCGCACGGTTCCGCCGGCGGCCAACGCGACCGCTTCCTTCGCTTGTTCCAGCGCGAACTCCGCGGCAATCTGCGGACGGAAACAGCCCCCGGCGGCCAGCCGAAATATTTCACCGAACATGGAGGTGCACGCCGCGGCGTCCGCGGTCTTCAGCCAGCGCGTAAGCCAGAATCCGCGGAAACAAAGGTCGCGGAAGATGAGAAAACCGTTGGGAATTTTCAGCGCTTCCTTGCTCATCGCGCCGTAGGTCGCCAGCGTTCCGCCGGGCGCGAGCAGGCCGGCCAAACGCGTGGCCGAGGCGCCTCCGACGGCGTTTAGCCCGAGGCGGGGCCTTGAGCCTCCGAGCAAAGCGGCCGCCTCGGCGGCCATATTCTCACCATCCACCACGACCGCGTCGGCGCCGAGTTCGCGCAGTGGCGCCGCGGCTTCGGGACGGCGGACGACATTTAGCGTTTTCCATCCGCGATGTTTTGCGATTTCAATCACCGCGCGACCCACGGCGGATGTCGCCGCGTTCTGGACGATCCAATCGCCGGCATGAAGCCCGACAAAGTCATGCAGCAGGCGGAACGCCGTCGGCGGGTTCACGCGCAGCACGCAAGCCGCATGCGCATCGAGACTTTCCGGCACCGCAACGAGATTCTGCGCCGGCCAGTTGCCCGCCTCGCGCCAAGCCTCGCGGTCCACAAGCACGGTTTTTCCGATCCATGAGGCATCGACACCCAGCCCGACGGCGGTGACAACACCCGCACCCTCGTTGCCCGGCACGTCGGGCAAAGGACGAGCCTCGCCGTATTTGCCCTCCAACATGTTAAGATCCGCAGGATTTACCGGCGCCCACCGCATGCGGATGGAAACTTCGCCCGTCGCAGGCGGCGGACAGGCGACTTCGTCGATCTGCAGCACCTCCGCCGGCGAACCCGTGCAGTGGTAGCGCGCCGCGCGGACAGTTTTCTCCATGGCCATGAATAACAAGCTAGAGAAAACGCGCCGCTTTTTCCAGCTTGCGCCACCTCGGCACGGCTGACATGCTGCCAGACCGCTCCGGCCGGCCCCGAATGGGATCACCGACCCCGGCGCGAACAGCCGAAACCGGAACCGAGGTATCCATAGTTAGTCTTATTCCCGCCATCGCGGGACCCGTTATGACGCAAGTCCAAGAACTGATCGCCAACGCGACAAAAAAATACAAAGAAGGCAGCATTGTCAAAGGCCGCATCCTGGAAGTCCGCCCCCGCGAATTTCTCGTCGACATCGGCTACAAATCCGAGGGAACCATCTCCGCCACCGAGTTCGACGATCCGTCGGAAGTCGCCGTGGGCGATGAAGTGGAAGTCCTTCTCGTCCGTCTCGAAAACGACGAAGGCATGGTCATCCTTTCGAAAGAAAAGGCCGCCTACCGCCAGAACTGGGACAAAATCAGCAAAGTTTTCCAAAACGAGGGCATCATCAAGGGCCGCGTCAAAGCCGTGGTCAAAGGCGGCCTCCTGGTCAACATCGGGGTCGAAGCATTCCTTCCCTCCTCGCAGATCGACATCATCCCGCCGAAGGACCTCAACCAGTTTGTCGGCAACACCTACGATTTCAAAATCGTCAAACTCAACGACGACCGCAAAAACGTCGTCCTCAGCCGGCGCGAACTCATCGAGCAGGAGCGTTCGGAGAAGCGGCAGAAATTCATGGAGAGCACCGATGTGGGGGCCATGGTCACCGGCACGGTGAAGAACCTCACCGATTTCGGCGCGTTCATCGATCTCGGCGGCATGGACGGCCTTCTCCACATCACCGACATGACTTGGGGACGCCTCACCCACCCGAGCGAGATGCTCAAGGTCGGGCAGGAAATCACGCTCCAAGTGCTCGAAATCAACAAGGACAAAGAACGTGTCTCCCTCGGTCTCAAGCAGACCACAAACAATCCGTGGGACAAAATCGAGGAGCGCTTCCCGACCGGCACCAAGGTCAAAGGCAAAATTACCAACCTTGTGCCCTACGGTGCGTTCGTGGAGATCGAACCCGGCGTCGAAGGCCTCATCCACGTATCCGAGCTTTCCTGGACCAAGCGCATCACGCGCCCGTCCGACGTCCTCGCCCAAGGGCAGGAAGTCGAGGCTGTCGTGCTCGGCGTCAACAAGGAAGAGCAGAAAATCTCGCTCGGTGTCCGCCAGCTCGAACCCAATCCGTGGGACGAGATCGAGCAGCGCTACATCATCGGCAAGCAGGTCAAGGGCAAGGTCCGCAACATGACCGCCTACGGCGCTTTCGTCGAACTCGAGGAAGGCATCGACGGCATGGTCCACGTGTCCGACCTCAGCTGGACGCGCAAGATCAACCACCCGAGCGAAGTGCTCAAAAAAGGCGACGAAATCGAAGCCGTGGTCATCGACATCGACAAAGCCAACCAGCGTATCGCGCTCGGCGTCAAACAGCTCGACGAGGATCCGTGGAAGGAAATCGACCGCCTCTACAAAATCGGCGATCTGGTCAAAGGCAAAGTCACCAAGCTGGCCAACTTCGGCGCGTTCGTCGCGCTGGACCACGACATCGACGGCCTCGTCCACATCTCGCAACTCAGCGAGGATCACGTGGCCAAGGTCAAGGACGTCATCAAGGTCGGCGACGACGTTGAAGCCCGCGTCATCAAGGTGGACAAAGTCGAGCGCCGCATCGGCCTCTCGATCAAAGCAGCCCACTATAGCGAGGAAGCCTTGCGCAAGGAATCCGAAGCCATGGAAAGCACCCTGCGCTCCGGCGAACAGATGGTCGGCCTCGCGCAGGCCTTCGAAAATGCCGAACTCGAGGAATACCGCCCGGGCCAAGGCAAAAAGAAATAGACCTCACCGCGCGGACGGCGTTGACAAACGGCGCCGTCCGCGCATTTTTTCCCAACTATGGAAATCACCGCCTACCTCAAAACCACGTGCGGCTGGAGCAACGGCGTCCGCGCCATTCTGGCCAAATACGATCTGCCCTACGAAGAGAAGGACATCCTGAAAAACCCCGAGTTCCGTGCCGAGATGGAACAGCGCAGCGGACAAAAGTTGTCCCCGTGCGTGGTGGTCGACGGGCACATGCTCCCCGACATCAGCGGCGAGGAATTGGAGAATTGGCTCGTGGCCAACGACCGCATTTCGCGCAGTGATGCCCCGGTCGAGGTGCCGATCAATTCCTCCTGCCAGAACAAAAAGCAGCACGTCGCCTGAGGCGGCTGGTCCAGCTTTCAAAAAACCCGCGGCCCGCGCCGCGGGTTTTTTATTGCCTCCCCATTCACACCAAAATCAGGAAGAAAAACGGTTCAGGATTGCCCCACACGGACACACTCCAAACCCTGAAAACTGCTCCTAACTGCCCAGCAATATGCGACCAGTAGCAAAACCCAATATTAACGCGCTGTCGTATACTATCTGTTGGGTGCAATAAAAGCTAAGGATGAAACCAACGAGTCCCTACCGGTGGCGCACCAAAGTCCGCAGCCGTTTACCGTGGCTTCTCATTGACCTGGGAATCGCTGCGAAGGGGAAGGACTGCGAGGCCGCTGGTGGTCAACATGATTGGTATAACAAAGACGGTAAAAGCAGCGCTTGTTACCACTGCATCGTTGAGAGGTCTGGCCAGCTATGGAAGCAGTAGCACCCAACAATGCACTCCAGCGCGACGTCGCCGCCTTCGTCGGAGCCGCGCCTGAGCGAAGTCGTTATTTTCTGGCGAGCCTTTACGCCTATATCGAAGCGTTGAAGATCTTCTTCGGCATCCATCCGAAGGCCTATCGCAGTTCCCACCGCGCGCTATCCAACCGCTTCCCGTTAGCTATCTACTAAACGCACGACGCGGAAAACGTTCTGGAGCGCGCTGTGGTCTATTGTCGCCGCAGGTCATCTTGGATTCGGCGACACGTCAAAAATGCCTAACCAAATGGATCAACCAAGTTTGCTGCGCTTGGCGACTGTCCTCGAGCGTTAAGAACGGCTAATCTACTCCCCCAAACCGCGCGCTTCGGCGACAACCAATTCATCGTCCGCGCTGAAAACAATGCGCATCGGCGCGCAGCAGACTTCGCAGTCGTAATCCCATTCGCAGGGAACCTCCGACAAGGCCGGCGCGGGAACCTCGAAGCTTTCGTGGCAGGTCGGACAGACCACCTCGGTGTAGGCCGTCATGGCGTTGTCCCGAACAATGTTTCGTAAAAAAGCGGATACAGCCCCGTGTTGTCGAAAGATCCACGGACTTTGTCGGCGTTGAACCCTGCGGCCCGCACTAGGATCGCGCCACTTGAGTCGAGTTTGGAACCCCACGTGACGACAAACTGATGACTCCGTCCGGCCTTGTCCGGCGCGCTGGTGAAAGGTTCGGCAATACCACCCTCGGGCGCTCGCTTTGCGCCATCAAGCGGCGCGCCGTTGGCATCCCGCGACGTGCGCAGCATCTCCGCCTCGCCCTTGGTGCCGCGCAATCCCAACACATCCGGGTTTCCCGCTTCGCTGTCGCCGAAGGTGACAAGAAGCGTGTCGGGATGTTTCTCCACGAAATCCAGCGCGACGCCCAAGCCCTCGTCGCCGCGCCTGAGCGCCTCGATCAGACCCGTCGCATTGTTGCAATTGCCGAAGTTGTCGGTGCCCTCCTCCTCGACCACGAGAAAAAATTGGCGGCCGGACAAAAATCGCAGCGCGGCTTTGGTCATTTCCGCAACCGTTGGTCCTTGGGGGTCGTAAGAGGGCAATTTTTTCTCGTCGAGCGCCTCCTCGGGTTCATCGTTGAAGGTGTCCTGAGAAGCGAAAATACCGAGCACCTTGCCGGCGTTGTCGGGCAGCGCGGCCAATTCCTCCCGCGTGAACACCACGCGATAGCCTGCAACCTTCGCCTCCTCGATCAGATTGCGGCCGTCCTTCCGCTTGCCGGGACAGTGCCTGCCCTGCACACCCTCCGGCAGATACCATTCCTCGCCGCCCGCGAGGATGACATCGGCGCCCGAAGCGAGTTGCTGGGCAACGATCTCCGCATCATCCGCACGCGCGTGCACGCTGGTGAGAAAACACGCCGTGCCGGGTTCGACCGCACTGCCGCTGTTCACCACCCCGACAGCCAAACCACGAGCCTTCGCCTCCTGCATGATGCTTAGCCGCTTCCCCGATGGCGCGAGCGGGGGTTGATCCGATTTGCCGTCCGTGCCGAACGCATCGTAGGGAACCTTCACCCCGTAAGCATGCGCCGTCGCCGCCGCATTCGATGAAGTGGTGAGCGTGTTCTCCTGGTGTCCGCGGTAAACCGCGATGTGCGGAATTTTGTCCCAGTTGATCTCGCCATCGGGCCCGGCGATGACCATGCGCGCCATCTGCCATTGCGCCACGCCGGCACCGTCGATGTGGAAGAATATGACACTGCCGGTCTTCTTGTCGGGTTGGGTTTCCTTTCCCGGCTGGGACTTTGACGGCCCGCAGGAGACGAGCAAGCCCGCGGCCACCAAGACACCAACTCGCCACAACTCACTCGTCACACGTCACTCCTCTATCTCACTCTCCTATGTCCTCATTCCAAAGGTCCGGCTCCGCGGCGATGAAATCCTTCATGAGGGCGATGCACTCCGCATCCTGCCGGACTTCCACCGCAACCCCTTGCGAGCGGACGTAACCCTCCGGACCACGGAAAGTTTCGTTCTCGCCGATCACGACCTTGGGAATGCCGTAAAGGAGAATGGCCCCGCTGCACATCGGACAGGGCGAAAGCGTCGAATAAATCGTGCAGCGGCGGTAAACCGATGCGGGCAGCCTTCCGGCGTTCTCCAGACAATTCATCTCCGCATGATGGATCACACTGCCGTCCTGCACGCGGCGATTGTGGCCGCGGCCGATGATTTTTCCATCCAGCACCAGCACCGAGCCGATCGGGATGCCACCCTCTTCGCGTCCGCGGCGCGCCTCCGCGATCGCCGCCTGCAAAAATGGATCATCGGTCGCCATCTCGCCCGACATTAGGCGCCACGCACCCCGAGCCGCAAGCTCGACACGAGGCGCGACAAGCGCTGTCATTCCGTCCAGTGAAAAGCATGACAGGATTCGGCCGCGGAGAATGCATCAGCGGAGGCACGCGCTACTCGATCGAGATTTCCACCGTCAACCGCCGCAACGCGGAACTCGTCTTCAATCTGCCGCGCGAACTCGGCCCGGCGGAAAACCAGTTGCGCGAAATCATCGCCCCTGCCGTGGTGCGCGGACGCGCCACCGTCACCGCATCCGTCTCGTCCGGGAAAAAAGACCGGCCGCTCGTTGATCCCGATCTCTTCCGGCGCCTTCACGCGGACATTTCGCGCGTGCAAAGCTCGCTGAAAATTCCCGGCGAGCCGTCGCTTTCCGACGTCATCCGGCTTTACGCCGCCGCCGTCCGCGAGAATGCCGGTGCGTCCACGCCCGACACCGCGGCCCTCTGCAAGGCGGCGCGCGCAGCCCTCAAGGCACTCGAGGCGATGCGCAACAAGGAAGGCGCGCATCTCGCCAAAGAACTTCTGCGCCTGCTGGACCGCTTCGCGAAAGAAATCGCAGCGATAGAAAAGCTCGCGCCGTCCGTCACCGCCAAGCACCGCGAGGCCATGCGCGCCCGGCTCGCCGAAATCGCCGCGCCGTTTGCCGCCGATGACGAACGTCTGGCTCGCGAACTTGCCCTTTTTGCCGACCGCTCGGACATCACGGAGGAACTCAGCCGGCTGGCCAGCCATATTGCTCAATTCCGGGCCGGGCTAGATGCCAGGGACGCCAACGGACGCACCCTTGATTTCCTCGCCCAGGAAATGTTCCGCGAGTGCAACACCATCGGATCGAAAGCCAACCTCGCCGCCGTGACCCGCCACGTCGTCGCCGCCAAAACGGAACTGGAGCGCCTGCGCGAGCAGGTGCAAAATGTCGAATAAGCGATGAAGCGCCTCGGCATACTCTTCGTCATCTCGGCGCCGTCCGGCGCGGGCAAGTCCACCATCTGCAGCTCGCTGCGCCAAACACCCGACACGGTTTATTCCGTATCCTGCACCACGCGACCGCCGCGCGCGGGCGAGATCGACGGCGAAGATTACCACTTTCTCGACACCGCGGAATTCGAGCGCCGCATCGCCGCGGGAGAATTCCTCGAACACGCCCGGGTCCACGACCAATACTACGGGACGCTTCGCAAAACCATCGACGAGCAGCTGCGACGAGGCATCGACGTGCTGGTCGATATCGACACGCAAGGCGCGGCCACCATCCGCCGGAACGCCGATCCTTTCATCCGCGACTCGCTCGTCGATATTTTCATCATGCCTCCGGACATCGAGGAACTCCGGCACCGCCTGCGCAAGCGCGGCACCGAGACCGGGGAACAAATTGAGCGTCGCCTGCAAACGGCCGCCGTGGAAATGCGGTGCTGGCGCGAATACAAATACACCATCATCAGCGGATCCATGGAGGAGGACCTCACCAAGTTCCGCGCCATCACCCGCGCCGAGCGCTACCTCAGCCGGCGCATCATCTCGCTGGAGGGCTGACATGGCCGACCGCAAAACCATCGTCCTCGGGGTCACCGGTTCGATCGCCGCCTTCAAGGCCGCCGACCTTGCCAGCCTGCTGTGCAAAGACGGGCACGACGTGCATGTGGTCATGACCGAAGGCGCGCAGCGCTTCATCACCGCGCTCACTCTGCAGACCCTGAGCAAAAATCCGGTGACGACCGGCCTGTTCGACGAGCAAGCGGGCTGGATCCCCGGACACATCGAGCTGGCCGACCGCGCCGACCTGCTGCTTGTCGCCCCCGCTTCCGCCTCGGCCATCGCGCGCCTTGCACTCGGCCTCGCCGATGACGCGCTCACCTGCATCGCGCTCGCCACACGCGCACCGCTCGTCATCGCGCCGGCGATGAACGGCAAAATGTGGTCGCATCCCGCCACGGCGCAGAACACCGATGTGCTGCGCGCGCGCGGCGCGGTGATCATCGGTCCCGACGAAGGAATGCTCGCATGCGGATACGAGGGCGCGGGACGTTTATGGCCGGTCGAAGACATCGCCGCGAAGGTCGGCGACATGCTGCGTCGCCGTTGATTGCGGCGAAACAAACGCGTTTTTCCCGCGCGAATGATGCACCTCGCGCACAATGCGCCCGAAATTTTTTGAAAATTTTTCCAGAAAACCGTTGACGATGATGCGCAGCGGTTCTACCAAAACGATTGTGAGTTGCCCCAACAGCAATCTCCAAACCCGCCACTGCGGTTCGAAAGGGGGGATTTTGGATGGCCGTTAAAAAGAAGAAAGCCGCCAAGAAGAAAGTTGCGAAGCGCAAGCCCGCCAAAAAGGCTGCTAAGAAAAAAGCCGCGAAGAAGCGTCGTCGCTAAACCTTCACGGTTTTGAAAGTTCACGGGAGGGGATTATTCCCCTCCCGATTTTTTTGTCCGCGGCGCGCGCCGCATCTGCTACCAAATCACCGGACATGTCCGAATTTCTCTCCACCGCGGTCGATGCCGCGCTCCTCGCCGGCAAGCTGCTGCGCGACAACTTCGAAAAACCACTCGAGGTCGATGCCATGCACGCACACGACATCAAGCTGGAACTCGACCGCCGCACCCAGCGCCTTATCGAGGACCACATCCTCGCCCTCCACCCGGATCATGCCATCCTCGGCGAGGAAGGGATCCGCGGGGGCACCGGGGACCATGAGTGGATCATCGATCCGCTCGACGGCACCGTGAACTACTTCTACGGCATCCCGCATTTCGCCACCACCATCGCCGTCCGGCGCAACAACGATATCGTCGCCGGGGTGATCCACGACCCGATGCGCGGCGAGACCTGGACGGTCGAAGCCGGTGGGCCGGCCCGGCTCAACGGAAGGGAAATCCGCGTAAGCGACCGCACGGAGCTTCAGGACTGCATTGTTTCGATGGGTGTATCCAAAACCATCGACACCATCGACAACACGCTGCCCGTGTTCAGCCGCGCCATCCGCCGCGTGAAAAAAATGCGCATGCTCGGGAGCGCGGCACTCGACATCGCTTACGTGGCCTGCGGTCGCCTCGACGCCTACATCGAAAGCTCCATCGGTCTCTGGGACATCGCCGCCGGCGTGCTCCTCGTGCGGGCGGCGGGAGGCGTCGTCGATCTCCAGCCGCACGCCGACACACCGAACAAGTTCAGCATCAGCGCCGTGAGCGGCAACGCCGATATCGCGTCCCTTGTTGCCGCCTGACTCCCTCAACCCTCATTCCTGAACCCAGGACTTTCCCATGACCACCACCGGCCTCGGCTATGACATCCACCGTTTCGCGGAAGGGCGAGCGCTGGTTCTCGGCGGTGTCGCCATTCCGCACGAACGCGGTCTGGCCGGACATTCCGATGCGGACGTCCTGAGCCACGCGATCGCCGACGCGATCCTCGGGGCCATCGGTGAACGCGACATCGGCCACCATTTTCCGAACACCGACGAGTCGCTCCGCGGAATCAGCAGCATGGAAATCCTCAAGTTGGCGCGCAATCTGTTGAACACCCACGGCGGAAAACTCCGCAACATCGACGCCACGATCATCGCCGAGGCGCCGAAGGTCGGGCCTTACGTGGATGCGATGCGCAAGGAACTGGGGCAGGTCCTCGGGTTGGCCCCGGCGCGGATCGGGGTGAAAGCCACGACCAACGAAGGCCTCGGTTCCATCGGTCGCGGCGAAGGCATCGCCGCCATGGCCGTGGCCTCGGTGGAGTTGCCGTCATGAAGCGGCCCGCCATGCTTCAAATTTCAACCTTCAACCCTCGACTCTTCTGATTCGCTTCCACAACACGCTCACCCGTTCGGTCGAGCCGTTCGTGCCGCTCGATCCCGACGGCAAAACCGTGCGCCTCTACACCTGCGGTCCCACGGTTTACAACCACGCGCACATCGGCAACTTCCGCGCCTACATTTTCGAGGACCTCCTCCAGCGGCACCTCGAATACCGCGGATTCGACGTCCGGCGCGTGATGAATCTCACCGACGTGGACGACAAAACCATACGCGGCGCGCGGGAAAAGGGCATCCCCCTCGCCGACTTCACCCGGCCGTTCAAAGAAGCCTTTTTCCAGGACTTGGACACGCTGCGCATCAAACCCGCCGCCGGGTTCCCCTGCGCCACCGAACCCGAGCACATCGCACGCATGATCGCGATGATCGAAAAACTCGTCGCCGCCGGACACGCCTACAAGGCCGAGGACGCATCGGTTTATTTCCGCATCGCCAGCTTCCCGTCCTACGGGAAACTCGCCCACTTGAATCTCGAGGAACTCCGCCCCTCGGGGCGCGTGCGCTCCGACGAATACGAAAAAGAGAGTATCGGCGATTTTGCGCTCTGGAAAGCGCACGACCGCGAAGATGGCGATGTGAAGTGGGACAGCCCGTGGGGACCGGGACGCCCGGGTTGGCATATCGAGTGCAGTGCCATGGCTACCGCGTTGCTCGGCGACCGTCTCGATATCCACTGCGGCGGCGTGGACAACATTTTTCCCCACCACGAGGCCGAAATCGCGCAGACCGAATGCTGCACGGGGGCGAAATTCGTCAACCTCTGGATGCATTGCGCGCACTTGATGGTGGACGGACGCAAAATGGCCAAGTCGTTCGGCAATTTTTACACCCTGCGTGACTTGCTCGACAAAGGGTGGACCGGGCGCGAGGTGCGCTACGTTCTTCTGTCCGCCCATTACCGGCTACCGCTCAATTTCACTTTCGAGGGGCTGGCCGGGGCGCGCAGCGCGCTCCAACGTCTCGACGAGTGGCAGCAACGGCTGTCGGAGCTGGCCTCGACCGCCGCGCAAAGCGCGCCGCATCCGCTCGTCGCGGGGGACAAGTTCGCCGGAGCCCTCGACGACGACCTCAACATTTCCGCCGCGCTTGGCGCGCTTTTCGACCTCGTGCGCGACACCAACCGGGCGATGGACAAAGGCGAGGTCCCTCCGGAAGAAGCCCGCGGCATTCTCGATTACTGGCAGCGGATCAACTCTGTGCTGCGACTGGAAGCCGATGCCACGGGCGTCCCCGCGGAGATCACGGCATTGCTCGAAGAGCGGAATGCCGCGCGTGCGGCCAAGGACTGGAGCAAGAGCGATGTCCTCAGGGATGAATTGCTCCGGCGCGGCTGGGTGGTAAAAGACACCAAGGACGGCACCAAGCTCACCAGAACCGGCGCATGAATTTCCCACCTTCCGAGTTTCTCTCGCTCGAGCACACCGACCACCGCTCGCTGTTTGAAAAGGTCAACAATGTCTGGGAGGCACTCCCGCTCATCGCCTCCTATTTGCAGTTCCGCCTGAAGCCGGCGATCCACGGCAAGCAAATCGGCCGCCCGTTCATCAGCAACGCGGTTTACATCGGCCACGGCACGACGATCGAACAAGGCGCGATGGTCAAGGGCCCGGCGTGGATCGGCGACAACTGCGAGATCCGCGCCGGCTGCTACATCCGCGAAAACGTCATCGTCGGCAACAGCGCCGTGCTCGGCAATTCCTGCGAGTTCAAAAACAGCATCATCTTCGACGAGGCGCAGGTTCCCCATTTCAACTACGTGGGCGATTCGATCCTCGGATACAAGGCGCACCTCGGCGCCGGCGTCATTCTTTCCAATGTCCGCCTCGACCACGCGGAGGTCGTTGTCCATACCCCCGGCGGCCCGTTTCCCAGCGGCCTGCGCAAATTCGGAGCGATCGTCGGCGACCACGCGGAAATCGGATGCAACAGCGTGCTCAGCCCCGGCTCTGTCGTGGGACGCGAAGCGATGATTTATCCCGGCACGCAATGGAAAGGCGTCCTGCCCGCGCGAACCATAGCCAAATTGCGGCAACAGATCGAACTCGCACCGCGCGGCTGATCTTCTCCACCCCCCCATGCGTCAATCAGCCATAGCCGCGCTGCTATGCGCCGCCTTCCTCGCACTCGGCCCTGCGTTGGCCGATTGCCGCGCCCAGCAGTCCGCAACGGCGGAAACTCCGCGCGCACCCCAAAAAAAAGAAAGCTTCCGGGCGTGGGCCAAAAAGAATCACCTCAACTACTATCTCGCGGGTTATGCGGCTGTCATGGCAATCGCGGCCGGCGTATCCATCTCCGGGCTTTCTTACCGCTTCAGCGAGCGGAGCAAACTTTACTCGGTGGCCAAAGCGCGCACGACCGCGTGGGGTGCCGCGCTCGGGATGGGTCTGGGTGTGGCCGTGGCGGTGATGCAGGTGCCGTCCAAACAGCAGGGCAAACTTCTGAGTCTGATCGTCTGCATGACCGTTGCCACGCTGGCCACGCCATTGGTCACCTACATCAGCTTCGCCGGGTTCCGGCGTTTGCACATTTTGCGCGCAGGCAAGCGCGGCCGCCCCACCAGTGTCCGTATGGACCTGCTTTGAAGAGCATCCGATCCGCGGACCGGCACATCCGGGAGCGGAATGGAAAAAATTCTTAACGCTGCACGGCGCGTGTCACCGCCGCCGTGATCTGGTCGGTGCAGTCGGGGTTCAACGAGGCGGCGTAATTGCCCAACTCGATCGCGTCCGAGGGATCATCCCAGGCCATGCGTCCGACGGTTGCCACCAGCTCGTGTTCGCCGGACTTGGCGGCTTGGCGCAATTGCGTCCGTTGCTCCGAGTTCAGCCCGCTGCCGGCGGCCGTGCGCGGACCGCCCGTGTCGCTGCCCAGATCCATGCCGGCGCACCCGCAGAGCAGGAGCGCGAGGGGAAGAAGCGTTTTTTTGCCGGTTCTCATTGATCGAAGCCCGACTTGGTCACTCCCCCACCGCGATCGGCGCGCGCACACGGTTGCCCCACTCGGTCCATGAACCGTCGTAGTTGCGCACTTTGTCGTATCCCAAAAGGTAAGTGAGCACGAACCACGTGTGGCTCGACCGCTCGCCAATGCGGCAATAGGCGACGATGTCCTTGCCCGGACCCAGCGCACATCCCTGCGTGTAGATTTTCTCCAACTCGGCACGGGATTTGAAAGTTCCGTCGTCGTTCACCGCCGTCTTCCACGGAACGCTCCGCGCCCCCGGCACATGACCGCCGCGCAGCACACCCTCCTGCGGATACTCCGGCATATGGGTGATCTCGCCGCGGAATTCACCCGGTGAGCGAACGTCGATGAGCGGAAGCTTCTGCTCGCTGTGCTTTTTCGCATCCTCGTAAAACGCGCGGATCTCCGCATCGAGGCGCGCCGCGGGCACGGGATAATTTGCCGGCGCGTAGTGCGGTTTCTCCCGCGTCAGCGGACGCCCTTCCGCCGCCCATTTGTCACGCCCGCCGTTCATGATCTTGACTTTCTTGTGCCCGAACAACCGGAACACCCAGAGCGCGTAGCACGCCCACCAGTTCGACTTGTCGCCGTAAAAAACGCACGTCGTGTCTGGCCCGATCCCGTTCTTCGAGCACACCGCGGCGAACTCCGCTGGCGTGATGTAGTCGCGCACGGTCTGATCCTGCAAATCGGCGCGCCAGTCGATATGCACCGCACCGGGGATGTGACCGGTGTCGTAAAGCAACACGTCCTCGTTGCTCTCGACGATCCGCACTGACGGGTCATCGAGATGTTTCGCCACCCATTCGGTGGACACCAATGCTTCGGGATGCGCGTAGTCTTTGTCGTTCATGGCTGGATTATCGTGAAAAGTGGCGGAAGGGGTGGGATTTGAACCCACGGAGACTTGCGCCTCTCCGGTTTTCAAGACCGGTGCATTAAACCGCTCTGCCACCCTTCCTTCTTCGCGCAAAATATCGCCCCCAAGAAGCGCTGGCAAGCGGGACAGGCGGATGGCGACAACAGTCAATCCCCCGCCAAATCGCCTGAACCATCAACCAGCCAAGAGCCGTCTTCCGAGCGAACAAGATCGACTTTGATCTCCATGGGAAAGTCCTGATCGGCGCTCTCGAGCACGACACGCGCGCTGTCGCTATCGGTGTCACTCGATTTCACCCGGAAGCCCGAGGGAAAGTCTTGGCCGCCGATCACGGCATCGGCGCCATATCCGAGTTCCGGATCTTCTTTGAGTGCATCACGGTAGAGCTTGGCCAGACGACGGCAGAAGTTTTCCGTCACATCCGGACGCTTTTCCATCCAGGAGATCGCGGCCTCGTAGCCTCCGCCCGTGCCTGCACTGATGAATTCAATGTAGGAATTGATGAAACCGGAGGCGACGCCGGCAGATTCTTTGTCCGCGGCACGACAAATTGCCGGAGCAGACAGAACCGCAACAGCGAGCAGGGAAATACGCAGGAGAGAATTCATGCCGTCAGACAATCAGAAACGCCACCGCCCGTCTGCACCTTATCGTCCGGTGGCGAGGATCACGACGCCCAGGCGGCCGTCGGTGCGCCACAGGTCGCCACCGCCGTTGCGCCCTTCGAGTTTTTTGTGGAATCCATCGATGAAGAACTCGGATGCGGCACAACCGGCTTTCTGCAGCCCTTGCATGATGAGATCGCGTTCCGCATCCACATCGGGCGCGATGTGGTGGGTCACCTCACCCGTGGTGTGGCTGAGTCCTACACGCTCGTCGAACGACGCGCTGCCGATCCATACCTCGCGACCGTCGTATTTCCGGTCCCACAACCAGAAACGGACATGGTGTCGCCGGCGGGGGCTGTCGCCCACCGGCAGTTCGAAGGCGAGATCTTCCTTGCGCCCGAAAAGGTAAAGATTGCTCACCGGCGCGGAATCATCCGGCTTGCGAAGCACGGAGTCGGCCACGATGCGGGCGCTGGTGGCGAAGGTGATCGGGTCGGCCGGATACCAACTGGCGGCATGCATGGCGCGCACGACATCAGCTTCGCTTCCGACCAAGGCGATATTGAGCGGATCGCCGGGATGACCATCGGCTGTGTGTGTGATGTGCGGGGCGCCGTCGAACGCGGGATCATGACGGGAAAGTTGGCGCCAGGCCCAAGGTGCAAGCAAGTAGGCGGCAACAGCCCAGGCAAGAATCCCGACAACGATCCAGTGCAGACGAGGGTGTTTTTTCATCGGCGCAAGCGGTAGCGCCCGTCACCGACGCTGAGGACTTCGATGCGCACGGGTGCAAGTCCCTGGCTGTGGAAGCCCAGTTTTTTCGCGCTGGCCTCTGTCATGTCGATGGCCCGGTCGCCGATGAACGGACCGCGATCGTTCACGCGGACAACGGTGTGGCGTCCGTTTTCGAGGTTGGTGACCCGCACCCGGCACGGGAGAGGCAGGGTCTTGTGCGCGGCGCCCTTGCTCCACGGGAAAATCCTTTCCCCGATGGCGGTCTTTCCGGGAAAAACCAGGAATCCTCCGCGGTAATGCGAGGCCGTGCCGGTCTCGACATGCCCGACCGCCTGCTGAGGGCTCATCGGATAATAGCGCTGGCCGCGAACCGTGTAGGGGGCGTCCTTGTAGCCCTCGTATCCCCCGCCCCCGCAACCGGCGAGAAGCAAGGACATCATCATCGTGACGGAAAACCGGAGGAGGAAAACCGGCGGAAGTCCGCCCAATTCACACGGCATGGGCCGAGCGTCAAACCGGGCGCACTCCGGATCAAGCGCATTCACGGGAGGCAGACAAAAAAACACCGCCGCCCGCGAACGGGCGGCGGTGCGTGAAACTTCGCTGCGTCGCGGAGATTATTCCGCTTTCTTCTCGAGCGCTTCGCCGGCGCTCTTCGCACCTTCACCGAGATCGGTGGCGGCTTTCATCGCGCTGGTGGACACGTCCTCGACGGCGGCACCCGTGGCCTCGAGCGTCATCTTGGTCGCGTCGTATGCGCCCTCGGTGGCGGTTTTCACGCCTTCCGCGGTGGTGGTGATCGCCTCGCCGACGGCATTGACCGACGAGGAAGCGTCGTGCGCAACTCCCTCGGCCGTAGCTTTGACACCTTCGGCGGTTTCTTTCACCGCCTCGCCGGCCGCGTTTACGGAGGCGGACACATCGGCGGCGGCGCCACCGGCAACATCTTTGGTCGCATCCCAAGTGCCCTCACTCACGGCGGCAGCGCCTTGGGCAGTCGCCTCGACAGCTTCACCGGTTTTCTCGACCGCTTTCTGCGTGTCTTTGGCAGCTTGGTCGCATCCCGCCAGACCGGCCAAAGCCGCTGCGGAAACAATGGTCAAAATGTAGGATTTCATAACAAGCGAAAGGTGAAGCCAGAATCGCGACGGCGCAACCCATTTTTGGCACGGCCTTCGTTGCTTGGGCGGACGAGTCAGGGCATCAACCCGACCCCGAATCTTTTTGCCACCAGCGCGGTGATGACAAAGCAGACGAACGTGAGCAGGGCGCACCAGAGCAGGGACCACCAGAAACCCACGCCTTTGTTGAGCAACCACGGCATGAGCAGGAACATCGGCATCGTCGGGATCACATACCAGAACGTGTAAAACGCATGATTGGAGAGCTTTGATGTTCCCTGCTTTTCCAAGTGCAGCCAGATCAGCACCATGATCGTGACAAACGGCAAAGACGACACGAGCGCACCCAGGCGGTCGCTCCGCTTCGCCAACTCGGAAACCAAGACGATGATGAAGGCGGTCACCGCGTATTTCGTGATCAGAAGGGTCATGCGCGCATCATGCGCGGCTGCGTTTTTTTGGCAAGAATGACGCGGTGGCATCCCGAGGCGGGATGTGACATGAACAGTTGCCCATTTACAGGTAGTTATAGCTTGTTGCGCAGGACTGGAATGCACTTTAAACACACCCTGCTCGACTTTGCTTCACTCTGGAACTGCTGGCGTTCCTGCTGACAGCTGCGGGTAGTCTTCTATGACACAGACAGCTTGGGTTCGTCCGAGTATTAGAACCTATCCCAAAACCTGGCGTGGTGGCGTTGCGGATAATTTTCGTTTGTGGCAAGGAGCAAGCGATGTGGCTGTATCCTCTGCGATACAGTCCCGAGCGCCGCGACGCAGCCACGGAAGAAAA
>VEQL01000025.1 GCA_018883245.1 Chthoniobacterales bacterium | reverse complement strand
TGTTTCCCGCGCGGCGTCCTACGGGGGCCGAGTTGGCGGAATTCGAATTCGCCCCGAATCCGGGGGAGCCGCCAAAGCCGCTGCGAGCCATTGCTTCCAGCGGCGAAATTTCCCGGGTGATGCTCGCCCTCAAGACGGTGCTGGCCGGACAAGATGGCGTTCCGCTCCTCGTTTTCGACGAGATCGACGCCAATGTCGGCGGGGAGGTTGCGGTGAAAGTCGGCCGCAAAATGCGCGCGCTGGCCGGCGCTCATCAAGTCCTTTGCATCACCCATTTGCCGCAGGTCGCCGCGTCGGCTCACCGTCAATTCGCCGTGGCCAAGCAATTCGACGGACAGCGCACCATCACGTCGGTCACAGAGCTGGACGGCAAGCAACGCGTAGCCGAATTGGCGCGCATGCTGGGTGGACAGGACAGCAAGTCGGCGATCGAGCACGCGAAAAGTTTGCTTGCAGACAACGACTAACCGATGCGCGTGCTCTTTTTCAACCGCTCTGCCGTGCCGCTCGGTGGCGGCATGAACAGGCTGGTCATCGACACAGCTCGACGTTTGGGAGGTGCCGGGCATGAGGTGGCGCTCGTGCATGGCCGCGAAGGCGGCAAGTTCGATGGCACCGGTTATATTTTCGACGATCTGGACGGGCGTTCCCTTCCGCACGAGCGCAGTGCCCTGCGGCTTGAAGCCATTATCGAGGATTTCTCCCCGCATATCATCCAGTTGCACGGCGTGGGCAACACGTTCTTGGATGGTTGGCTCGCTGCGCGATGTCCCACGGTGCGTTTCGTGCACAACCACGACTTTTATTGCTCCGGACGGCGCCTGACCCTCGATCATCCGCCGCGGCACTGTAACCGTGTCCACGGCCGTGCTTGCTGTCTTTCGCATTTCGTCAACGGGTGCGGCTCGGGGAATCCCGTGGTTGATTTCCTCCGCTACCGCGCCGTGAGTCGAAGTTTGGGAGCGTTGCGCAACGTCAATGCTCTCCAAGTTATGAGCAGTGCCTTGCGCAATCAGTTGGTTGCCAATGGAATTCCCGCGGAGCGCATTGTGAGCCTCCCGCCGTGCGCGCCCGCACCGCCGTCCCGCGGCGCGTCGCCGGGAGGAATGGTTCGGTCCATTTTGCACGTCGGCGGTTTGCTCGGACACAAGGGGGTGTGGATGGTCGTGCGCATGCTGCGGCAACTCCCGCGCGATGTTCAGCTTGTTTTCGCGGGCGGAGGAGGGGAAAAAGACCTGCTCGAGGCGCATGTGCGGAGGCGCGGACTCGGCGAGCGCGTGCGCATCGTCGGCGAACCCACACCCGCGCAATGGAGCCTGCTTTACCGCGAATCATCCATGGTCATTATGCCGGTTCTTTGGAATGAGCCTCTCGGGCTCGATGGTCTTGCCGCCATGGCGCACGGAAAGCCGGTCGTGGCTTTTGACACGCCCGGAATACGCGAATGGCTGGCGGACGGGGAAACCGGAGTGATTGTGCCTTTCGGGGAGCGTGCGGTCTTTCGCGACACAGTGCTCGGGTTGCTCGATGATCCCGCGCGTTTGCGTTCGATGGGCAGGCGCGCGTTCGAGGTCTGGGACGCCCGGTTCCGTCCGGAGCGGCATATCACGGAACTTGTTGCCTGCTACGAGAAGGTGCGCGCGGAGGCCTTAAGATGAGCGCGAAAACTTTCGTTGTCATTGGCGTGCTATTGGCGGGGGCTGCCGCTTGGCTGCAGCACGAATGGTGGCGGGGAACTTTCAACGCGGCGGAAAGACCTTTTGTCGCGTGGTTGTCAGCGAATGACAGTTTGCACACTGCCGGCCTTCCGCCGTTGGCGATCGTGCTCTTTGACGATGAGGCGGCCAAACTCGCGGGCACCGACGGCCTGGGCATGCTCGACGGGGCTCTCTTTGCGCGGGCTGCGTCCAAGCTCGGGGCGGCTGCAGCAGGAGTGGTGAGTTTGCCGGGCGATCCGCGCCGCATGCTCGAGGCGGCGAGGGGGCTGAGAGTTTTTGCCGGCTATCCGGAAAACGAGGCCCCGGGAGAAGGTTGGACACCGCTGGCTGGCGAGCCGGCAGCAGGTTGGCCGGAGATCCGCGGCCTCACGGCGAAAAAACACGGAGTTTCTCCCCGCGGCTTCTTGTCGCCTCCCGCGGCAAAGGCCGGCCCCATGCGAATCCAGATTGTCGCCCGCAGCGGAGAAAACACCGTGCCCTCGTTTCTTGTTCTCGCTTGGGCTTCGGCGCAGAGCTTGCGGACGGACGCGATAACAGTCTCGGCGGATAGCGTGATAGGCCCGAGGGGTGCGCTCGGCATCGACCACTCCGGGGGCGGATGGTTTTATCCGGAAGCGCCGCGTGTCATCACGATGAATGAGTTGCTTGTGGCGTCCGAAAGATTCGAACGCGAGGGCGGCACGTCTCCGTTCAAGGGATTTCTTTTGGTTTTGGCACGAGCCACCAGCGACGTTATGCGCGTATCAGGCGAGGGCAGGGCGCCGGCCACGTCGGTGGAGATGTGGGGCTCGTCGTGGGAGGCCGTGCGGCACGGCCAGATGTTCCTGCTGCCGGGCTGGTGGTTTGTGCCTGCAGTGGCGCTCGCGGGGACGCTACTGGCACGCTTTGCATCGCTTCGCACGCGCCGCGCCGGAATCTTCGCCATGATTTTCGGGCTCATGTTTTTTCTCCTCCTTTCGCTCGGATTGTTCTCCGGTGCTCGCGTAAGCTTGCCGCTGGTCCCGAGTGTCATCACCATGATGCTCGGATTATTCGCCGGGTGGACGAGTCGTGCGCTGGGAGGAACGTCGAGTCCGCGCAAGCCATGAAATTCACCAACCTCACGCGCGCCGAAGAAATCGGCGCGAATTGCTACCTGATCGAAGCAGAGGGATCGCGCGTTTTGCTCGACGCCGGAATGCATCCCCGCGAAATGGGCGCCGCCGCCACGCCGGATTTCCGGCTTTTGGGCGGAAAAGGTTTCGACGCGCTGGTGCTCACGCACGCCCATCAGGATCACGTGGGCTGTGTGCCGCTTGCCATGCGCCAGGCGCCCGGGAAACCGGTTTTCATGACGGAGGCAACCGCCGCGCTTTCCGACGTGATGCTCCACAACTCCGTCAATGTCATGATGCGGCAGCGCGAAGAATCCGGGGTTGTGGATTACCCGCTCTTCTCGCACCGCGAAGTCGAGCGTCTGGTTGATGACTGGCGCATTGTGCCGCTCTCGGCGCGTTTCGATGTTGCGGGGGAGCGCGCGGGTCCGGACTCCAGGGGGCTCACATGCGAGTTTTTCGACGCGGGGCACATCCTCGGCTCTGTCGGCGTGCTGATCAGGGCGGAGGGGAGGCGGGTGTTCTACACAGGGGATGTGAACTTCGAGGACCAGACTCTCATGCGCGGGGCCAAGTTTCCCGAGGAGAACATCGACGTTCTCATCATGGAGACGACGCGCGGAGACAGCCCGGTTCCGCAAGGTTTCACGCGCAAGAGCGAGGAGCAGCGCTTCTTGGCGACGCTGCAATCTGCCCTCGATGCGGGGGCGCCGGTGCTCATTCCGGTGTTCGCCCTCGGCAAGACCCAGGAGTTGCTGGCGCTGCTTTACGAGGGCAAAAAGACAGGCGCTTTGCGTGGCGGATTCGGGCTTTATGTGGGCGGCCTCGGCGCGAAGATCACAGCTGCGACGGACCGACTGCGGGGAAGTTCCCCGCGGCAGCATGGGGATCTCAAATTGGCAGCATGCCTGCCGATGGAAGTCGTGGGTGGGCAGGACATCTCCCAGCTTCCGGTAATTCCCCGAACGGTTTATGCGGTGTCGAGCGGCATGATGACCGAAAATACGCTGTCCAATACCCTTGCTCCGCGGATCCTCGAAAATCCTTCCGCGCATTGCATGTTCGTGGGGTTCTCCGACCCGAAGTCCCCTGCAGGCTTGCTGCGATCCGCTCCCGAGGGGGCGGACGTGGTGCTCGATGCGCGTCGGCGTCCGGTGAGGCGGAGGTGCAAAGTCGACGAGTTCACCCTGAGCGCCCACGCGACGCGCGAACATCTTCTGGATTACGCCCGGCGCGTGCAACCGAAGAAGATCATCCTCGTGCACGGTGACCCGCCGGCGGTGGCTTGGTTCGCGCGGGAGATCCCGAGAGTTTGCCCGAACACGGAGGTCTTGGTGCCTCCTCCCGGGCAGGTGGTTGAAATTTAGGCCGGATCCGGCAGTCGTCGATCGAGGTCCGCCAGCAGCGCGGCAAACTCGCGGGTTTCTTTGCGCCAGCTTTCGATCGCTTTTCGAGAAACCTCGGCTTGTTCGGTCATGGCTTTCTCGAGTGCCGCATAATTTGCCGCGAGACGCTCGCTGAGATGGTGAAGGGTCTCCTGCACCTGGTGGCCGAAAACGGTTGCAACGGCATTCTTGTCGTCAAATTGAAGGTCGGCTCGGCGGCGCGTCTCCTTCATTTCCGCCAGCAGGATCTTTTCCTCCGGGACGCGACGCAGATCGCTCACCAGCCCGACTTTTTCAAGCAGCCATATCGACCACTTCGTCGGATCGAAATTGGTGGACTTCACGCCGTTGCGGTAATCGTGCTGAAACTCGTGGTGGAAGTTGTGGTAACCCTCGCCAAACGTGAAAAGCGCCATGATGGCACTGTCGCGCGCGCTGCATTTTGTGGAATACGGCTGCTTGCCGATCGTGTGGCAAAGCGAATTGATGAAGAATGTGCAGTGCTGCACGGCGAACACGCGGAAGACGCCGGCAAGGAGAAATCCCCCCAAAGCTCCGGCGGGCCCGTTCCAGAGGTAGCCGGCGAGAGCGGGGAGTCCGAAGCCCATTGCAAAGGCCATGGGAATGCACCACCGATGCTGCCACATTACCAGAGGATCGCGCTTGAGGTCATTGACGTTATCCATCGGTTGCTCCGGGCCGAGTTTGAAAAGCAGCCAGCCGATGTGCGCCCACATGAAGCCCTTCGAGATATCGTAAGGGTCGTCTTCGTGGTCCACGTGTTTGTGGTGCTTGCGATGGTCGGACGACCAGTCCAGGGCGGAGTTCTCGAAGGCGCACGCGCCAAAAACCAAGGTGGCGAATTTTACCGGTGTTCTGGCTCTGAAAGAGAGATGCGAGAAGAGGCGGTGGTAGCCGAGGGTGATGCTCAGCCCGGTCGCGATGTAGAAAAACAGGAAAAGTGCGACCTGAAACCAGTCCAACCCGTAATGCCAAAGGTAAAGAGGAACGGCGGTCAGGGCCAGGGTGTTGATGACCGCAAGAAAGATGCTGGTGGTCCAGTTGACGCGATCCCATGGGATGCGTGTAAAGAGAGGTATCTGCATGGTGAAGTTGTGGGCGCACCCAAATGGCGCGGAAATACCCTATGCCGCCTAGCCTGGAGGTGCAAGCCGCCATCGGCACATTCCATTTACGTCCTTTTCCTTCACGCTGTTTAGAAACAGGGTCTTGCGCGTTTAGGTATTTTTCAGGCGCCTGGCTCGTGGTCAAAGCCGAAGGTCAATGCTATCTACAAAGAACTTTGACCTGTTTCCGGCGGAGTTCGACATCCGGCAGAAAGTCCAAAGCGGGGGGAAGGGCTCTGCGGACGTCCCGCGATCGTCATACATACCGGGCATCCCGGGATAGATATGGGGGGCACGGTGGTAGGGGCGGATAACATTGCTATAAAACTGCGCCGAGCGAGTGCTGGTAGAGGGCTCCGTCTTTGAAGATGACGCCTTCACCGCAGGTGTTTCCATCCCACGGCTGATCGAATCGGATCACCACCTCGCGCGGCACCGGTTTGTGGAAGACCCGTTGTGCGTGGCCTTCGAGGCCGTCCACAAGCCGCAGAGTTGAGATGATTGCGCTCGCTGACGAGGCCTTTGTCTTATGGCACGGTGCGCCGCGGCGGATCGAACCACTTCCGCATGGCGGGCGCGGAGTTTGTGGCGCCGGCCACGGCGAGAGGAAGGCTCTATCAGATCGACTGGTATCCGGGGCTTGTTCTCGATGATAAGGCGGGTGAAATCATCGGCGATATCTATCAAGTGTCCGCGGAGTTGATGGAAGCGCTCGATGCCTTTGAAGGAGCGGAATACCCCGCGTCCGCGTGCTGGCAACGCTGCTGGATGGTTCGCAACGCGAGGCATGGGTTCTGGGAATGGCTCGGCGCGGTGGCTGAAAGCCGCAGAATCACCGGCGGGGACTGGCTGGATCGGTAGATCCAACCGTTTCAGCCGCCGATCACCAGATCCCTGCGGCGGGACTCGGGCGTGACTTTCACGTCGATGAGTTTGCCGGAGCGCACCCGCCCTTCGACGGTGGTCTGGCGTGGTGCGTGGAGTTTGAAATCGACATCCCACTCCGCCGGCCATGCGGGCAGCAGGCGGATCTCGTCCCCTATGGTCTGCATGAGCATTTCCTGCAGGCCGATCATGCCGCTGCCGCCCCAGTTGTGATCGGGCACCCAGTCGTGGCCGGGTCCCCAGAAGGTGGGGAAACGGCGCGGGCTGTCATCGAGCTTGCGCGCGTTGAAGTCCGCGGCCTCGGCGGTCAGTCCCATGCGGGCGAAGAAGATGCCGTCCTGGTGCCAACTGATTATGTTGTCCTTGGGAAATTCGCCGTGCTTCCAAGTGCTGCGGAAAATTCCGAGGTGATCGCGGTCTCTTCCCAACAGATTGAAGCGGTCGAACGGGAAGAGTGGATAGAACTGCGGGCATTCCACGTTTTGGTAGCGTTTCCAGCTGTTGGCCGGCTTGAAGATGCGCTCGCCTTTGACCTCACCGTAGCTGAAGGGCGGCAGGGTTTTGAGCAAAGCGCGGTAGTAATTCGCATCGCGCAGCTTGAGCAGCGATGGATCGAGGCGCAGCATGGCCTCGAGGCAGGCCTGCAAGCCGGCGATGACGTCAGCGGGGTTCTTCGCGCCGCGGTAGGATTCGCAGGCGGTCGAGGGGTGGATCACGAGGCGGTTGTCGGCGTCGAGTTCGCGGCCGGAGCGCATTTTTTCGCGCTTGCGATAATGTTCGTCGAAAAAGATCACGGCCTCTTCGATGAATGGCATGTATTGGGAAATGTCCGCACCGCTGAAGCGGTGGTATTCGAGCATCATCCACGCATGTTCCAACTGTGATTCCCAGTGGTAGGAGATCGCGTCGTTGGCCATCACGCCTTTTTCAACGAAGTCGTTGTAGCCGCGGCTGGCGTCGGCGCGCGGATCGCCGAATGGGACCTCGGTGCCGCGCTTGCGTTTGCCGCTTTCCCAGCCGTAGCCGGATCCCAGTGCCAGTCCCGGCACGCCGATGTATTCGCTATAGACCGCGCCGTCGTGGCCGAAGTGAGCGCGCACGCGGGCCCGCGCGCCGGGCAGCGCCTTGCGGTAGAGTTCGAACTGCGGGAGGATGGCGTCGAAGTCACCGGCCTTGAGCATCGGCCAATGAAGCAACCGCTGGTTTTGAGCGGTGAACACGCCGCCGCCCCAGTCGCGCCAGTCCGGACCGAAGGTGGCGGCCTTGCCGCCAACGAGATTGGCATCGTAGGTGAAGTTTCCACCGTTGAACTTGGTGGGGTATTCGCCAAAGGCGTTGCAGCCGAGTTGATAGCGGAACAGCGCATAGTTGCGGCCCACGCGCCAGGCCCTGTCGGACGGATCCTGCTTGGAGGGCTGGATGACGAGCCAACTGCGGTCCCAGAAAGCGGCCCACCATGCCCGAGTCCTGGCCCGCGCCTCGGAGGGATCGCCGGCGGACGCGGCTGCGGTGGCGAGCAGGCCATCTTTCCAGGCCTCCAGCGTCTCGGTCTGGGCGATGTGCGTGACGACACGCAGGTGATGACGGCGCGCGGGTTGTTCCGAACGGAGTTTCCACGCTCGGAAGGCGGCGGTCTGGTATTTGCCATCCTCCTCGCCGGCTGCTTGAAATCCCTCGCCCACCATGATGCCGCCGAAGGTGCGGTGGCGGAGGTCATTGGTGATTTCATTGCTGAATGCCTCAAGTCCCTGCTGGCGGAGCAACATTTCCACGATCGTGTTCTCGCCGGGATTGCGATGGTGGAACATCACGCCACCATCGGCATGCGCCACATGATCGCGGGTGAGCTTCACCTTCCCGGGATAGTCGGCCAGACAGAAAAACGAGCGCCGCCGGCTGTTGTTGGGGATCATCTCGTCCTCAAGCCGCCAGTTTTCATAACTGGCGGTGGCATTGATTTCACGGCTGGCATCCACTTCGAGATGGATTACCGGGCGGTGCACCTCCACCCAGATTCGCACGGTGGCCGCGAGCGCTTCACCATCCACGTCCGGTGCGCTGCCATGGATCTCGACGAAGCCCTCGCGCAGTTTGAGTTCCTGGCGGAAGCCGAGGTTTTGCGCCGCGAAGGGATTCGGATCGAGCCGCAGCCGCACGCGGCCGAGTTTGAGGTATTCGTTGGTCTCAGCCAGGCTGCCGCTGCGCTGGATGTAGAAAAGAATGTCGCCGTTTTCGACCCACACATTCAGTCCGATGTCTCCGCCACCGCATGGCATCGACTCCGAGGAATTCACGCTCTGGCTGTCCCACACCACGTTGTATTGTGCGGGGGGAAAAGCCGCAGGCTGTGCTCCGCAGAGAACCGGCCACGGCAGGCCGATGACAAGAGGCAGCAGGTGTGTGAGATGTCGCGTGCGTGGGTTCATTTCTTTACCGCCGCAATCAGCGGAGCCGTGAATTCTTTGACGGCCTGCGCCGGGTTTTCCAAATTCAATTCCACCTGTTTGACGATGGCGGAGCCGACGATCCCGCCGTCCGCAGCCGTGGCGACCATCGCCGCCTGCTCCGGCCAGCGCGGCCAGATGCACGATCGAGGCCCATCCGGGCACGGCAACATCCGATATCTGCAAGGCATCGCGGATGTCTGCGACGAAAACCTCAGCTGCCAGATCTTTGTTGTTTGGGCGCTTGCTCTGCGATCGTGCAATCCGGGAGCATGCAGGACAAGGGTCCTGAAAGTCATTCCGCGGTCATGAAAAAGGTGAGATCCTTTATTTGGCCCATATTATTGGAGTAGGAGATCTCGGCGGGTATTGGCGTTTCGGCCAAATTGAGCGCTTGGGAATTGCCTTCGTAGTCAGTGTTGGAGATTTGGAAAAACAGACGGTTGGTTCCGGTGGCTCCAAGGTCCGGACCGATTTGAAATCCATACCACTGGTTCTTTTTCAGATCGACTCCGCGTAGTTCCAAGTAGAGCCATTTGGATCCGGTATTGCTGATCTGTGATCCCGGGATGGTGAAGTGAAGTGTCTCCACGGGTTCGTGGGAAGCTGCCGCCAGCGACGGGCCGTCTCCTGCATGAATGGTGAGCACATAGCTTTGGGTTTCGTGAGATCGCCAGGGATAGTTGGACTGGTCGGGATGCAGATAAAATCCGATGCCCGTGAGTTTGCCATCGTGATTCCAGCGGAAAGACTGGGCCACTCCCTTATACTCTCCCCCTGTATTCGACATATTCCGTGTGTTGACCGCCATCGTGCTCTCCTCCGTGCCAACGGCGATGGCCACATTCTCCGCCGGCATGTCGGCCATCGTGGAAACCGTGACGTCCGCACGAAGCGGTGCGGCAAGGATCAGGAGGAAGAGAGGTCGAAGGACAGGTGGTTTCATAAGCTTCACATTCGGGGGCCTTACTTTAGTAGTGGGTGAAATTTTTTCCGGTCCCAAGGAGGACATCCTTGCCCGGGGCCCCGTGATGGTTTTTGAACAAATACACTTTGTCCATGCGTGAACCGACCACCAGCAAATCCCTGATGCCATCCCCGTCTAGGTCTGCAACCTGGATAAAGCGACCCTTGTCTCCGCCCAAGTCCAACCCCGCGATTTTTTTGCCTTCGTGGTTGTAGATGCCCCCGTTGTCGGCGTTGGCCAGTTCGTCAAAGCCGTCGCCGTCCCAGTCCACCAGACCGAAGAATCTTCCGTAGTCGAGATTCAAACGTCCGAGCAGGACCAGATTCGCGTCGAAGAGGTCGATCGCCATGGGCGCACGATCGATATCGACTCCTAAATGGGGGGCGGGACGTCCGGGGAAAATGTTCCCGCTTTTGACCGATTCGTAATGCGGGCCGGTAACCTCCGCGCGGATTTGGCCGGCACCATCCACCAACCCTATTCCGCTTCCGCTGCAATACGTGAAAGCAAGGCGGACGTCATCGGGATGGCTGCCCGTGCGAATGATCGCGCTTCCGTCCATGTGGCAACCGATGACTTTTTTCTGATTGGTTCCAACCGCATCCCAGAGCCGGGTTCCATCGGGGTTGAGCATGAAGAATCCGGCAAAAATCTCGTTCGCCCCATCGCCGTTGACATCCACTGAGGTTGGGCGATGGCCGAGATGGAAAGGCCCCTCGATCAAAGCCGTGCGTGGAGATTCCCAGAGGATCTTTCCATCCGAACGCATGCCCCACATTTGGAAGTAGCGGTCCTTGAGGATGAAGTCATCGGCCTTTCCATCTCCGGTGAGATCCGCCGCGATGACACAGTCACTCGCAAAAGCCGGAATGGGAAATGAGTGCAGCAGTTTTCCGGTGGCCCCCTCGAAAATCATGAGTTCCTTCGACCCGATGACGACAACCTCGTTTTTGCCGTCCCCGTTCCAATCGTAGACCTGGCAAGGCACGTCATTTTTGGCCTGCCTCTCTCCTTTTCCCGGTTCGCCCCAAGTCCAGAGCAAAGTCCCGTCAAGCTTCTGCACAGCCACGGAACAGGCATGATGAACCGGCGTCCCGCCTTTGTCGTGAGGTCCGGTCCACCAGCTCAAATCGCGGGCACTGACGAGTTCGATTTCGCCATCCCCGTCGAGATCGCCGGTGACAACCCACGATCCACCATGAGGTTCGTTGAGCGGAACAGTTTTCCAAGGTTTGACCAATGGCGCCTCGATCAAATTCGGACGGCGGTCGGTGACTTGGAACAGCAGGGGATTGCCATCATGGGGAGCCGGATTTTTTTCCGGTTCGGCAGCCAAGGAGCGGGCCTTGAGCAGGAATGGCGCGGCGAGGATGAGTCCGGCGCGGGTCAGGGCTCCTTTATGCAGAAAGGTGAGGGGCATATCGACGGAGAGTGCGTTGGCCGCTCCTTTAGCGGGCCTGCCAAAGATCCGCGCACTGATGCCGCAAATCAATCCACCGCACCGAAAAGACAATTAACAATTTCGCACTCCATCGGCGACGGTTCACTCTCAAGGGGTTGGCGCCTCGTAGTCGGCGTCTCCGCCGAGCGCGAGGAACTTCCGGTAGACCACCAACAAAACCGCGACGGAGATAATCGCCAGCAGACCGCCCATCAGGAAGGTGAGATGATATTGGTGTCCGGTCATTTCAAGAACCAGCCCGACCGCCGGAGGCAATATCATGTAGCACACCGAGGCCAGGATGCCGGCCGCAGACGCGAATTGAGCAAACTGCGCTTTTGGAAAAAGCCTCTGGCCCAGCGATGCGGCTCCCGTGAGATAGATGCCGGAGAGCACTCCGTGCAGAATGAACAGGACGGCGAAAGTCCCCTGGCTTCGCGCGAAAATCCAGCCATAGAGGGCCACGAGTGCATACCCGACCATGGCACCGATCGCCATGCGCAAGGGATGGAAGCGGTCGGCCAATGATCCAAGCGTATACGAAATGACCAGCGACACCAAGTAGGTGATGGCCAGATACCTTCCGTAATCATCCATACCGACTCCGATGCTGCGGGCGTAAAACACGCTGAAGGAGTTCACCGGGCCGAAAGAAAGGATAGCCAGCGCCATCGCCAAAAAAACCCAGAGATAGTAGGGATGGGTGAAAGACTCCCTGAGGTATTGCAAAATGCCCCGCCAGGGATTGGGCGCGCGTTCAGGCGGCGGCGGGTAGTCACCCTCTGTGACCTTGAGGCACATGACAGTGAAGCCGATCCCGTAGAAAAGTCCCAGGCCCAGAAAAATTTCCATGTAGTGGGACTCGGCTTTTCCCATCAACACGAGATTGAAGAGAATGCCGGCGAGCAGGCTGATAGCGCGAAACAACCCGAAGAAACGGCCCAGCAACTGCTGCGGAACGACGTCGTTGATCAGCGCGGTGAAAACCGCATTGGCGATGGTGGTGGCGAACTCGAAAATGACCCAGAAAACGGCGAAGACCAAGACGACGCAGGCGTTTTCACCGGGCGAATGCTCTCCGAGTGCTGTATTCAGCCATCGTCCGATCAAAGGTGTGAACGCCACCCCCGCCATCGACAGGGCCGCAAAGGGTGTCGGTAGCAACAGGAACGGAATCCTTCGTCCCCGCCGCCCGCGATGCCGGTCGGAGAGCACCCCGACCACCGGTCCAAGCAGCATGCCCAGAGCGGAGGGAACGGACCCGACCAAAATGCCAACAAGAATGTCGGTAGCCTCGTGTTTTTTGAGCAGCAGCTGCGCAACGGGATCCACCGCGCGCTGCTTGATGCTCCACGCAAAATCCCCGAGGAGGAGCCAGAAAAAGAGCACGACCAGACCGCCGGCCGTGTAGGTCAGCGTGCCGACCTTCCAGGTTTTCCCGGGGCCGACCGGGTTTTGACGCCGGAGGAAATTCACGGCTTTGACGGATCCTCCGCGGCGGCACGACGGAAAGGCAGCCAGTCGTCCTTTGGCCGGTCTGCGTGGCGGGCGCAACCCGGTTGACGATACAAAGGAGGCAGGTCTATACGGGTGGGATGCTCCGGTATGTGGCCATTGGCCGAAGAAATTTCACAACATCCCCGGTTCCTCTCTTCTCGCGCATGAACTGGGAGTTTTATGCGGTGACGCGGGGGGCGGCAGCGCCTTTTTTTTCGAACATGGAGAAACCCATCCTGCGGCAACGGACACTTTGGCTCCTCAAAGCGAAAACGAGCTACGGATGGCGAGGCGATGGCAAGCAGTGCCTTCGCGCGGCGTTTCACTTCTCGAGTGTTCCCCCGCCCGTGAAACAAGCGCTCGGAACCCGCGACTTTATCGCGGTGAAGCTTACCCCGAAAGAATGCGGCGAAGTCATCGATTTGGCCAAAAGTCTGGAGGTGCACTTCCGCCGGCCCAACCAATTCAGCGCCATGCATTGCGAGCGCGCACTGCTCACGCTCTCCCTCATGGTGCTCAAGGACCAGAAACTCCAAGCCTCCCTGCCTTACCATCAGCGCGATGAGGACCGGCTTGAGCGGGCCATGGCTTGGTATTCCATCCACCTCGCGCGCAATCCGTTGGTCGAAGAGGTGGCAGAAGCCGTCCACATGAGCGGAGCCAACTTGCGTTTGATCTGCAAAAAACTTCGCGGAGTTTCCCCGCGCCGGCTCATGAAGCAAATCCAGATCGAGCGCGCCAGCGAGATTCTGGCGAACACCGATGACAAGCTCGTTCAGGTGGCGCGGGAGTGCGGTTTTCAAAGCGTCGAGGATTTTTGCCGAGTATTCAAAAGAGAGAAGGGCGTCTCGGCGGACGTCTGGCGCAGATACACTTGATCCTGCTCAATTTTCGGAAGTAGCGCTCCATGGTGCCGGACAAGATTTTGCCGGAGTGGTGAAGCGGGCCCTCCATCACTCGGCAAGTGTGAGGGCCATGAGCCCGACGACCACCTCGTTCGCCGTGGCACGCAGCGTGAGGGACTTCAATTCGCGTGAGGGATCCAGCGGCAAATCCAGAACAGTGGCCGCGCCACCGGAAATCAGATGAGACTCGATCTGGGAAAGCGCGCCGCCGGCATAATGGGTGGCACCAAAATACTCCTCTCCGGTGTCGAGCCTGATTCTCGGGGGACGTGGTGCGTCGATTTTGAAAGCGAAGTCATCGACAAAATAGTCCCGGTGCACCGGCCACCATGTTTCCGGGTTCCGTAGCGCGAGGCGCGTCTCTGTCCCATCGGCGTATTGGACAATAATTGCCCCGTTCTCAAACCGGCTCTGCATGTGCCAGGTGGAACCGGCCATGAGGAAATAGGCATGGGAGGCCGTCCCGCTTAGCGGAATGGTGATTTCCGCGGGGTAGGCATCCCATTGGCTGGTGAGTGCGATGTTCGGCGCGTCCTTCCCCGTCGGGATCTGGAAGGGAACGCCGCTGGCCAACCGGAAAACCCCGCCCTGCGAAGTCGCCTTGTCCCTCAGTCCCTTGTCATTCAAGCCCCCGACTTCCTGGAATTTTTTCCAGGCATCGGGATGACACCAACCGCCCAGCCCGGAAGTCGGAATGGACAGCGTGATCCCAGGCACATCCGGCGTGGGTGCCGCGAGGTCGAACTTCTCCATGGTGGCGGCCGGAAAATCTTTCCGGACATATTTGCCATCTTCAAACATCCCGGTGACACGCGCGTTGAAAATCCCCTGGAGGGGGATCATGCGGAAGCGGTCGGCCTCGGCCGCAATCCCCCAGTTCGCGACAGTCCCCTCGACAGTCCGCCCGGCGATTGTCACCGAGACGGGCTGACTGCCGGGCAGCGCCTTTCCTGCCGGGATGATAATCTCCTCGGAAAGCCCGCCCCCGCCCGGAATGTCCACCTCGTGGTTGCCTTTCCAATCGACGGTGGCAAGCGCCGCGGTTGTCTTGATTTTTCCGGAAGTGTTGTTGCGGATGCGGAAACGCAACGCACCGCTCTCATCGCGTGGGACCATGCGCCCGTCGGCTTCCGTCACAATGTCCAAAGCAGGACGGATTTCGAACTCCACCGGCATCCACCAAGTCCACTGGCCTTGGTTCACCTCGGCAAAAATGGTCCGATGACCGGGTGGCCCCGCGACCGTCGCCGTGAAACCTTTGCTCCAGCGGTAGACATCGGCAAGCGCCTGCTGTGGGTCTTTGATTTGCAAAAGCGTTGCGTCGCCGGTCGACACGCAGAATTCCTCTCCATTGGCAACGATGGCTTGGGGCGGCACACGCGGTCCGGAGGGATCCGGCCACACACTGCCGTCCCTGGAAACAGACGGCGCTTTGGCACTCCACGTGAGAACAATCTCCCCGCCGGCGACGGACTCCGGAACCTCGATGCGGGCCATCGGCATTCCGATCGCATCTGGCTCGTTCTGGACAGCGACCTTCTTTCCATCGATCTGCGCGGTGACGCCATCCCCGCGTGCGGGCACCACAAGGTGGACTTTGACAGGTCGACCGAACGAAGACCGAATTCGATAAGTGTCCGTCTGACCTTCTCTTTTGAATTCGAACGCGACCGAGGGATGTTTGAAGTCCGCAAAATCCCAATCTTCCGGCCAACCGGGGCGCAATGTCACTTCCCCCTGCAGCAGATTCGGCCGGATACCGAAAAGTCCCTCGGTGACCGTGCGACTCAGGTTTCCGATAAAGCCGAAATCACGGATTTTTTCCCCATTGTAGGCATCGAAGCTGAGGGTCATTCCCACGTTACCCGGGCAAATGCCACGGAACATGCCCTCGATCGTAGTGCCCATGAACAAGCTCCACGCCAAATCCCTGCGACCCGCCTCCCACGCAGCCAGCGCGGCGAGGTAGATTTCCCCGGAGGCCACAACGTTCACCGACCAGACGTAAGGCATCCACATGCTCGTCGAGGTAATTCGCCAGTCGCCTTCTGGAACGCCGGGTCCCTCTACCGCAATCTGAGGAAAATCCGTGCGGAGGGAACCTGCCACCATCCAAGCTTGGAAGGCATCGGGAACCTCCGAATCGATGGTATGATAAACCGTCCAGAGTGCGGCGGCGGTATGCGCCCTTTGCAGGCCAGCCGTATCGCGGTATTCCGCATACCGTCCCGACTCGGGAAGCCAGAGGCGCTCCTGCATCGCTTCGGCAATGCGCCGCGATTCTTCCTCGTAGGGAACAGGGTCCTCGCCGATCGCCGCAGCGATTTGTGCCGCCGCTTTGTTGTGGAAAAAGTTGTAGGCCGAAGTGTGGGTCACTCCGCCTCCGTTGTATGAAAGTGCGTCGCTGGCCCAGATCGCCACCACGGCATCGTAAAGTCCGTCCCGGCCGAACAGTCGCTTTTCACGGGCGAGGTGCTTTTTCAAAGCAGGCCAAATCTCACGGGCGAACTCCAGATCGCCGGTCCAGTCCAAATGCCGGATGAGCACATCCGCCACCGATGGGTTCCAATTGTAGATCCGGCCGTAGTCCTCATAGAAGTAGCCGTCGCTTTTGAAGCTCATCGCGGGCGTTTTCTCCGTGGGGTCTGCCAACTGCCGCGCGATCGCGAAGCGCGTGTGCTCGCGCGTCCGGTCATGCCGCCCCAAGGCATCTCCCGCATAAGCCGGCAGCCAGCCAAAGTAGCTCCTTCTCCAAGCGACATTCCCGTGGGCAAAACGCCCTTGCCCATCCCACAGGGCGTCCCCCGCAATATTCAGGGCCGGGACGAGAGCATTGACGTAAGGGTCCGGAGTGCGGACGGTTACCGTCCCTGCCACGGTTTGCTTCGCGGCGACACTTTCCTGAAAAAGGCTTTCGAGCTCCTCTCCGCGGGTCGTCAAAGAACCGCCTTTCGCGAGCAGCAGGTAAATCGGTTTGCCTGGCTTCATCGGAAGTTCTCCGACTGCCACAATTTGTTCCGCCCCTTGGGAATTCTTCAAATCAGCGGGCTTGTCCCATAAAGCGGCGTCCGCCGGCCGGAAAATCGCCGGCGCGGAAAACGCTGCAGAAACCTCCGTCTTCCCGCGCTTCAAAACGAATTGTTTCTCGTCGCCCGCCAGTATTGTCCCGTCACAATCCCCGGGCCGGAGCTGGAAATGCGAGGCGATGTCCGTATAGCCGATATCTCCCCGAAAATCGACGACCCCCGTAGCACCGCCGAAGCCCCACAACAAATCGACTCCCTCCTCCCCGCCCTCCCGCAGAATCTGAAACACGGCGCCACCGGGAACTCCGGCCGCCGGCACCGCCACGACTTGCACAGATCCGCTCCCCAGCAGGGGGTCCGAAATCCGATAGACCATGCGCCCCTCCACATAAGTGGCTGTGACGGATCGCGCATCCTGCAACCAGAGGGCCTTGTCCCCCGCGCTCAGCCCCAACCGCAACACCCCGCCCTTGCCCGGAAGATAAAGAGCGAACTCCGGGCGGTCCCCTGCATCCAGCCGAGCTCCGTCATGCCCGATGTAAAGCGGACGGTTGAACCTTTCCTCCCCGTTGGCGATGGAAAACCCGCCATCGACCGGCTGGTAGCGCATCGGGCGGAGAAGTTTTCCCTCGCTCACCGGTTGCGGCGCGGAATTTACTCCCGGTCGGTAGGGCGAGTGCAGGTTTGTTTTTTCGTCCGCAGCAAGACACGCCCCCGCGACAAAGAGTGCGAGTAAGACAAAAAAAACGGTTTTCACTTTAAGTTGGTCGTCGGAGAACGTCTGTGCAGTGAAATTGGCATTTACGGCTGAGGCGGGAGAGGCAGGCAAGCGCTACTATCCACATTTGTCGGAGTAGTGGTTGGCTCCGACCGGAAGCGTTTCCACGTGCCACTCGAAATAAAGCGCCACGGACACTCGCCATACAGGGGGTTCGGAAGAAGTTGCAAGGCCGGCCCAACCGGGGTGCCGGCAATGAATTTCAGCTGTGCATCGAGATCCATGACAGCCGATTGCTGGCACGGTGTGGCGATACGTGGAAGCTTGATGCCCGGCGCGGCTGGACTGCTTCCAAGTGCCCGCCGCAGAAAGGGCTTGCTGGCAGTGCCGGGCACATGATTCGTGGCCGCAAGATTGTCTCCGCCTTGGACGCCACACCGCTGGCTATGTCCGAAGACTTCATCATTCGCGCACCAAGCGGAAACAGCAAAGCCGCCAATAGGGCGATAACAGCCACGACGACGAGCACCTCGACGAGCGTGACTCCGCGTTGGAACCAAGCATAACGGAATCCCGAAGCATGGCCGGTGAAACATAGAACTGGGGTGCATTGCTCCCGCAACGCGCTTTGACAACGGCATATTGGCAAAACCTACCCGCCGGCCCGCTGATCAACAACTGCCCGAGCCGCAGGCCAAATTAACATTTTCGCCAATTCCAATGACAAGGGATCGAACCGACGAATTTCCGCATCCGCGTGCTTTGAGTGAAAACGGGCAGGGCGCCTCTCCGCAACGGCCAGGGGAAACATCTCTGGGGCAGGGGATACTTGGCGGTAAGCTCGGTCAACATCACCGACGTAATGATAAAAACTTACATCGCCGAGCAGGAAGGAGAGCCTGTCCACGATGATGGTCAACTTCTGATTGACGATATGCCGCCGAAGGCAAACCTGCCGTCTTCCACACGGCAGTTGTTTCAGTGGCACTATTCGGTCACTGAACTTTGATGTAGACCCGTTGTGCGTGGCCTTCGAGGCGGTCCACCATGAGATCGTCCAAGAACAACCCGCGGCGGCTGCCGATATTCACGGGTTTGGCGGATGGAGGTGCTGCGATGCCCCAGCTGCAACTGCCCAGAGCTGTCCGTCCTTGCGGTGTATGTCGGTATGGAGATTCCGGTAGATGACGGTGCTGTCCACAGCGCGGACGGCGCGCCAGGCATCGTCCTGGCAGGATGCGATAAACAGGCCGCCTTTGGTGTCGCCTAGCCATAGTTCCGCAGCGCCGGAGGTGTTTGCGGCCACTGAGAGGAAATTCCCTTCAAGAACCTTCTGTATGCCCTCCGGGATGCCACTACTGTCCGCGGAGATTTCATACAAATCCCCGGACCCACTGATTGCAAAATACCGCCCGTCATGGGTTGTGATATCGACCATCGGTTGCTCAAAATCCACCGCGCGGAAATTTGTCCCCGCGCGCCGGGCCTTCCAACCGTCACTCCAAGCGATTACATCGATCCCGCCGTCCCGCAGCAGCGCCAAGGCAAAGTCACCAGCAGTGGCCTCGGTCACGGCCACATAATCTCCGCTTAACAGTGGCACCTCCTGCCATCCGTCGCTGTAGCAGAGCCATACAATCCCGCCATCAGAATTGACGGCGTAGAGATCGTTGTTCCCGGCACCACCATTTTTTCTGGCAGCCAAGTCGAGGTAATGTCCGGCGGCGGATTGGAAGGCGACGGCAAGACCCGGAAGATCCCTCCCTTCCACGCCCCCGCTCGCCTTGGCGGTAAAAATGCGGGCGGGTTCGTTCACACTGGGTGCAACACTCGCGAATTCTCCGGGAACCCGGGTCGCCGCAATCCAGTCCTTTCCGGAGCGTTCTATGTAATCAATATCTGCGAACACCGTAGTGGTCATCGCGCCAACGATGGAGAGTGAAATGAAAGTCCGCCACGTGCAAGCGGCCTTGGTTGCGTGGTGTTTATCCATTTTGTTTGAGCAGGCTTTGTTGAATCTCATGGTGGCGTTGGCGGGTGATCGGGTAGAGCATTGCCAGAGCCGTGGCCAGAGCGAAGCAGAGTGCGGGGAGTCCTGCGAAGGCCAGGCGCAGGGCGCTGACGGTCTGCGGGGCTTGTTCGGTGAGTGCCTTGTCGAAGCCGAGCGCGTCGAGAAGGACCCCCGCGAGGCCGAGACCAACGCCCGCTCCGGCCTTCATGCTGAACGAATAGACTGCTCCGTAAAATCCCTCCCGCCGGGCCCCCGTCCGCAATTCATCCTCGTCGCAGACATCGGCAATGCACGAGTTGCTCAGCACCCAGACCGCCGCCATTCCCGGCGCTAGAAATAACGTCCAGAGGAGCTGCAGATACGGCAGCGCCGGTGTGAAATAAAAATAGCTGAGAAGAATGCCAACACTAATCCATGCCAATCCGGCGATCAGGATCGTGCGCTTGTCAAAGCGGGTTGCCAGCCAACCGCACACAAAAACGAATCCGACATTCAGCACGGAAAAAATTAGGTCGCCCCAGAAGACCATCTGCGCGGAGGCCTTCTGGTTCATCCCTTGCAGATAGGCCATGTTGAGAAAAAGCATCCACGAAACCAGAAGCAGCATGCCGACCAGACTGCACACGATTATGCCGCACAACAGGAGCATGCTGCGATTCCGCAGGGTGAACGCCAAGGCGCGGAAAAACGGAATGCCGGCGGGCGCGGCCTTCCGTTCACGGGGAAGCAGTGCGGCGGGCACGGCCAGAGCGAGAATAAGCACGCCAACGACCGGTCCGACCCAGCGCGCCCCCGCCGCAGCGTTGTCGGGATGGATCCAATAGCAAAGCGGCAACACCGCAGGAATAATCAGGAGGCTGATCGTGGCACCGATTCCCCACTTGAAGGTCATGACGCGCGTGCGCTCGTCATAGTTGTCGGTCATCTCATAACCGAGCGCGTTGTAGGGCACGTAAAAAACCGTGTAGGCGGCGTAGTAAAAAATGGCGGCCACCGAGAAATACACTGCCAGCGCATGCGCATCCAGTCCGTCTGGCATCCGCCACATGACGGCGCAAAACAGCGCGGTGAACGCGGCGCCCAGCAGCACAAACGGTTTCCGACGTCCCCATCGCAAACGGGAATTGTCCGAAATGGATCCCATCACCGGGTCGCTCACCGCGTCAAAGATCTTCGATCCCATGAGAATCATGCCGATCACCGACGCGCTTACGCCAAGCCCTAGGTGATAGACCGGGAGGGCCAGCTTGAGGATGACGTTGGCCATCAGGATTTCTGATCCTCCGCCTAGGCCATAGGCGATTTTCTCACGCAGAGGAAGGGATTCCCTGAGTGACTTGTGGGCGGCCGGTGCATGGCTCATGGCTGATGTTTTTCCTGCTCGCCGAGAACGCCGGCATTGACGAGGCGCAAACCCGATCCGCTCCGGTTCCTGCCAAAATCGAACCGCACCCAGGATGCCTTCACCGGGTCAAACCGGCAGCGGCTTCGCGTCCGCATGTCCTTTCCTGAAATCACGGCGACTTGCTTGAAGTCCTTGCCATCATCGGAGATGGAAATGGTCACACCCTCCGGCATGCGGGAGGCGGCGTTGAACTGTCCGTCTCCGGGGAAAAAGTCCACAAACGCACCATAGAGCCGACGTTCTTTGCCGAGCTGGATCGTGAATGACTCGTCCTGTTCCCGGTCGCTGAAAGTGATGCCTGAAACGGTGTCTCCGTTGATGAGGTTTTCGAGCCGGTTCGGACGATCGGGCAGCACGGCATTGGCTTCCGCCAGGGCGGATGACGACGAGATGCGCGCCCCGTCGAAGGTAAAGGACGCGCAGTTCGCGCGCTCCTCCACCCGCTGGAACACATCCAGCAGCTTCTCGCCGCCGGGCAGGCTTTGGAGCCGCTTGAAGACGTCTCCACCGGCAGCTTTCCGCGGATGTTTCCGACCGTTTTCATCCATGAACCAGTGATGCAATGTGACGACGTCATCCCCGCGGCGCTCCAACTCCTGGATCGCGGCAAGCGGCAGGGTGCGCTCGAGCACATAAATCGGGGTTCCCGCCGGCAGGGACGAAAGCTCATCGGTCAAAACCAGCTCCAACTCCTCGGGCTTCATGTGATCGCTGATGTGCATGAACGCATCGATGAAATTCAGGTCCGAGATGGAGTAGGACAGGGTCTCTTCGGGAAAATAGACATGGATCGAACCGGGCTGGTATTTGGCGTAGCGACTGCGGTTGGACTGATAGGTGTCGTATAACTTACGCCAGGCTTTGCCATTTTCTTCGCGGCGGGTTCCATCGTCTTTGATCAGCCCCCAGAGGTCCCACTTCCCGCACCAGGCCAGTGCGCCTGCGGAGGGACCGCCGACATCGGCGACGAGTTCGAACGAGCGGGGCTTGATGGCCGGAACCTCGGCAATGAGCAGCTTTTTGTCTTCGGCTGCCGCAAATTTGGAATACGTCCGGTAGTGGGAATAATATTCCAGGGTGTCGCTGTAGAGATCGCCGGACAATAAGTCGCTGGTGATCGCTGCGGTGCGCATCGTGGCGTTGCAGCGCGGAACGGATACGGTGCGGATGTCTGCGAGCCCGCCGAGTTGATTGAGCAGGCAGGGACCGGTCCACAAGGCACCCGGTGCCTTTTTGTGCAGATAATCACGGAGTTCGGTGAGCGCCTCGCGATGCATCAGATCCATGGCCTTGCGCAGGTCGAATGTCCGGCGACTGTTTATTGCGGCTGGAGCCACAACCCCACGATTGTAGCTCTCCGGGCCACGGCTCATCAGCGCGGGCACTTCGACTTCCGAAAAGCTGCCGTATGTGGACTCCCACGCGGCATTCAGCGAGGCGATCTTTCCATCATACATCTCCGCGAGCTTCTGGCGGAATGCCTCGGGAAAACGCGGGCTATCCTCGTGTTTGTAGGAGTTCCACCACCAATCCTCATACCAGCCGTAAAGAATGCGGTCGCCGTATTTTTCGGTCAGATGATCCATGATGAGCTTGGTGAACCAAACCGCCCGTTCGGCATTTTCGGGCACATGCAGAGACATCCATGTCTTGGATGTCCAGTCCGCCGTATGCAATTCGGGCGACGGGCAGACGTTGGGCGTGAACTGGTGACGGATCATCCAATCCATCAGCTCGTCGAGGCTTCGCCAATCGGGCTTTCCCAGTGCCGCAGGGTCGAATTTCCCATCCGGAGTCCGGGTCAAAAATCGCTTTTCATCGATGCCGACTTCGCCGGGATACACCGGAAAACGGATCGTGTTGCAGCCAAGGCTCTTGAGCCATTCCGCATCGGCATCGGTCAGCGGCCAGCTCTTCATCGCCGATCCAGGCGGGCCGACGTTCAGTTGATTGACCCCGAAAATCACCTCCGGAATCGGCGGCAGTTCCTTGGGTTGGGGGGCTTCCGAGGCGGTGATGGCAACGGGCATGGATCCGGCCAGCAGTGATAGAATCAGTGGGATGGTTTTCATAGATGGTGTCAGTTACTTGGTTTCCTCAAACTTGATGGAATACAGGTCTGCGTCCTTCATCACGAAGCGCAGCCGCACCGGCTTTCCGGCGAGAGCGCTGACGTCGGTTCCGGATTTCCAAGTCACCTTGCGATCGATCTCGTTGCCGATCTGCATCTGGCAATCCTCGACGGTAAAGCCCGGGATCGGCTTGCCGTCGGGTTCCTCGATCGCCACTTTCACGCCGCCGGCGGCCGAGGTAGAGAAGTTCAGGGTCAGCTCCCGCCCGGCGAAGACGATCGGCTTTGTGATCGCATATCCGCCGCCATAGCCACAGTGGAGCGAGGCGAATCCATCGACCCGCAGCGAATAACGGCGCAGGTGGGCGGTTGGCTGGGCATAATCCTGGTTCACATAGACCGACACCTCGGCCGGGCCGGTGGGAACGACATTCAGCGCGGGATAGTTCGACCGCGAAACCCAGTTCTTCGCGCCGATGCCGCCGCGGATGAAGCCTTCGGGAAAGGTGCGGTCGTAGACGGCGAGATGATCGGCGCCTTCAGCCGGGCGGGTCGTCATGAAGATGGCGTCTGAGATGTCCTTGAAATAGTCGGGGTTCACATTGATCGCCTTCGCCTGATCGGCAGTGAGGACCTGGCGCCCCGGCATGAAGCGTGCCGCGATGGCCACGTAGAGATGCGGCGCCCGAAAATAAGGGCTCGTCTGATTCGTGTAGATATGCTCGACAGGTGCTGGACCATCGGGGGTCCGATACCCGAGCAGGATCGGCGGGGTCCATGTGAGGAAGTCGCTGCTTTCGCTGCGGGCGATGCGGCGGATGCCGTCGCCATCCCAGACGCGGTAGTAGGCCACGTATTTGCCCTCGGCCTCCGACCAGAAGGGCACGTTCTGCGAGTCGAATATGTATTTGTAGGGAACTGTCTCCCTCGACATGACCGGCGCGGCGGCCATTCTCTCCCAGCGATAGCCGTCAGCCGATTTCCAGGCGGCGATGCCGCTCTCGACCGTTCCGCCGAAGGCCTTGAAATGCTCGGTCTCGGGCACTCCGGGGCGTGTGTCGCGGAAGGGGCTGAAATTGTGGCACGATTGGTTGGCGTTCATCAGCACGATGTTGTTGGCCTTGGTGCCGTTGGCCTCGTAGAGGTCGAGTTCGGGCTTGGTCCAGTTGCGGCCGTCCTTCGACTCGGCGACGCAGGTCACCTCGTCCTTGCTGCCGTCACGGCTCGCGACCGGCTTGCCACGGTAATAAGCGCGCAAACTGCCGTCCGGGAGCTGGATCATGGTCACCATGCCGCTGAAGGGCCCCTCCCACGGTTTGTCGAAGGCAAAGGCGATGCCCTCATCGCGAGGTGTGTGGATCTGGAGGCGAACGCCGCTGAGTTGATCGATGAGGAACCGATCGACGAAGAGCTCGCGCCGGTTACCGATGTCAATCGGATCGGCGGCGTGGGCAAGGAGGCTGGTGAAACCGGTGAGCAGCAGGAGCAGGGTTATCTTCATGGAGCGGATGGGTTGGAGGATGGGAGTTTCAATATGGTGAGGGTGAAGGCCGTCGTCATTGGTGTCCGGGGCAAAAATCGCTTTTCATCGATTCTGTCACTTACTTGGTTTCGTCAAACTTGAAGGAATACAGGTCCGCGTCACCAGTCATGTTCTTTTCGCGTGTGGGGAAGCGTGGCAAAGCGTTCCAGCAGCAGGCTCCGCATCCAGATATTGATTTCCCATGCATCCGCCACCGGGTGGTTTTCAAACGGGGTGCAGGGCATGTAAGGCGGCGGGCCGAACTCGGGTGTGATGGTAAAAGCCTTGTCGCCCCGCTCGCGGGCGAGTTCGAGCATCCGGCCCCACCAGTCGCAAAAAAGTTCGGTCCATGCCTGCCATTCCGGGGCGCGGGGATCGGAAACCTGTGGCCCCTCGGAATGTCCCACGCGGGCATGAATGTGCCTGACTCGCGGCAGGATGGCGGCGAGGTTCTCCGGCTGGTCTTCCAGCGTGGATTCATGCACGCAGACGAAATGAGAGAGGTCGGCGGTAATTTGGAGTTCGGGCAGCGCCTCGACATAGCGCCGGGTTTCCGGCAGATGGAACAAGGCGTGGTGCCGGTGCGTCTCGACGCAGAGCGGCACGCCATGCGCCGCCGCCAATTCGCTGCCCAGTCTCAAGATCTCCAGATTGTCTGCAAACGTCAGTATGTCGCGGCCAAGATGGGCGTTGATTTTAAGCGGCCCGAATTCCAAGGCGCGCAAATACTCCTGTTCCAGCGCGCGGATCTGGCCGTCAAGCGACCCGTGCCGGACGGCAATCTGCCCGATGAGTTGAAGTTCGTATTCGGCATGCAAATCACGACACTCCTCCGGCGAGACCGGCAGCCCGCCGAGATAAATCTCCGTTGCCTGAAACCCGTCCTGCGCCACTCGTCCGAGAAAATCCCGGAGGGGAAGGGACCATGCCTCCCACTTGGATTTGGCGGTGACGATTTCCATGGCTGGGGTCAGTGACCGTTCTTGCCGTGGGCGTTGCGGGTTTGCACAAGGTCCTCATAGGACCGCGCCGGATCGGCGTAGCGCTGGTTGGCGAGGTCGCGGCCGCGGGCCAGATAGATCTGGTGATACTTGCGGGCCGAGTCCGAGAGGCGCGTTGCAGAGGACATGAAGCGCATCGTGTAGCCGCAGCGGCGCAGCGTGGACGTGTTGGGCTCGCTGCCGTGGATGATGCGCGCGTCGTGCAGGCTGGCATGGTTCGGTTCGAGTTCAATCGCGACGGCCTGCGACTCGTCGCGCTGGGACTTGGTCACCTCGGTGGGGAAAATGTTTTTTGTGATATCCGTCGGGTCGTAGTCGGAAAATCCCATTTTTCCGGTGTTGTGGGTGCGGGGGATGACCTGCATGCAGCCGTTTTCAAGGCGGGAGGGATCGATCGCCAACCAGACGGTGACGACGTTCATCGAGGAAGGCAGCATGGTGCTCCAATAGGCCGAGTCCTCGTGCCACGGCACGCGCTTGCCGTTGCCCTTGGGCTTGCAGATGAAGTGGCTCGAAAACAGCGCGATGTCCGGCCCGATGATCGGCTCGACCAGATCAAGCACCTCATCGGCGAAAAGCCATTCGAACAATGCCGGATCCGCGAAGTGCGGCACATCCATGCCCTCGGGCCGCTGGTCGGACGGTAGTGCCGCGAGCTTCGCCTCGAAGTGGGCCTTGAGTTTTTGAAATTTCTCCGCGGGAAAGATTGTTTCCTGTGGAATGACATAGCCCTCACGCTGGTAGTGGGCGACTTGATCCTTGGTGAGTCGTGGTTTCATCGGCATCAAACTAATTCAAATCGGGGGTTGAATTCTTCCCTGCATCTGACATTTTTTTCCTCTGTATTGACATGATTGTTGTGTTGAAACTTGACGGTTACCTCCGGCCCGGAGAGATATTTCATTTGCAAAGCGATTTGCGGACGAGTCGCTGGGGGGTTTCGATGCACACGCATTGCTATGCGGAGGTGTTCTGGATTTTTCAAGGGAAGGCCCGCCATCACGTCAATGGCGTGACACTCGATCTGGGTGCGGGTTCGGTGGTTTTCATCCGCCCGCACGATGTGCATAGCGTGGAAAAACTGCCGCATGGGCCGCTGGGCTTTGCAAACCTGGCCTTTTCCACCGAACATCTGCGCGAAATCCAGCACCGTTATTTCCAGAACGATCCTCTTTGGCCGTGGTCCGAAGCCAGCCTGCCGGAGATCAGGGTGTTAGAGCGTGCGCAACTCGACCGGCTGCGCGACTGGACCGGCGAACTGGCCACGGCATCGCGAAGCGCGCGTGAGCTGGATCGCTTTTTGCTGAGCCTGCTGCACCTGATCGCGGTAAGTGCCGGAGCCCGGACGCTGCCGACGGGAATACCGGACTGGCTGGCACGCGCATGCCGGGGCATCCGTGAGCCTGAGGCCATGCGGGAAGGAGTGCCGGCATGGGTGCGTTTGTGTGGACGTGGCTCCGAGCATGTGGCGCGGACCACCCGCGCCTGGCTTGGCGTCTCTCCGACGGAATACGTCAACGCCGTGCGACTGCAGGCTTTCGAGTGCCAGCTTCGCTGCACCGCGACTCCGATCATCGAGCTTGGAATGAGTGTGGGCTTCGAGAGTGTCGGCCATCTGTATGCCCGCTTCAAAGCCCGCTACGGCATGCCGCCAAACCGCTACCGCCGAGTTCACTGGGGCCAGCTAGTCTGATCGATGCCACCGGAGCCACCACCATGTCCCCTGTGTACTACCGAATTGGAATCAAAGGCTACCGGGTGCTCGGCAGCGAGCACAAAGAACAACTCAAAGTCCATCTGGCTGTGAGCCGCAGAGTGGAGGTGCGCTGCCCTTGCTGCGAAGGCTCGAGCCTTCCCACATCATTTCCCGCGGGTGCATTCCGAATTCGGACATGTAGCGTGAAAGCCGCTGGCCGGGCAGCGGGCGCCAGTGCCATTTGTAAGGCAGGTGTTCCTTGCCGACGAGCGCGGTGCGGTAGCCTTGCGGATGCTTCAACTGCGCCCACCAGAACGGGCGGAACAAGTCGTGCCATGCGTGACGTTTTTCAAAAGAGTAGATCCCGTTGTGGTGCGCTTCGATCGCAAGCGGACGGCATCCGCGCGAGGTGGCGCACTGCGGCACGGAACAATACGCCTGATTGAACCTGACGCCTCCGGCGGCGCGCCGGTCCAGCGCGAGCGACTGCGCATGAGGGTTGAGCCGCTAGCCCGCATATTTCATCGGTCGATTATTTTGGCGGTTTGCGCCGGGATGATTGAGCACCGGAATGATTTTGGCGTGTTTTTTGCCGTGGGCGCGTGATTGGGGCACACCGCCCCTGATCCCCGTTGTTTTTTTCGGTGCCGGGGACAGCACCATGACCGGTCAGGCCGAGTTGAGGCGCCCGAGCATGGTGGCAAAGAGTTGCTGGTGGGGATAAGCGCTGGAAAAGAGCAGGCGGATGCGGCGCGTGTTGCGCAAGATGACCGTGCCGATCTTGAGCAGCTTGAGCCGGATGGTGGTGACTTGGGCGCGGGCCAGTTCGGTGCCGGCCAGGGCGATGCGGCGCATGTATTCCATGAGCACATAGGCCGCCGAGGACAAGAGCAGGCGGAACTGGTTGGCCCACCAACCGTGGCAACTGGTGCGGTCGGCGAAGAGTCCGAGTTGTTGTTCCTTGATGCGATTTTCCATCTCTCCGCGCGCGCAGTAGATCTCATCGTAGATCTTCTGCTCTTCGCTCTCCAAGCTGGTGAGGATAAAGCGCGGGTTGGCTCCCTTCTCGGTGTGCTCGGCTTTGGCGACGACCGAGCGCGCCCGATCCCAGCTCTTGGCCGCATACGCCAAGCGCACGAAGTGCCGTTGCTTTTCCTTGGTTTGCTCGAAGGCGGCCGCTGCTTGCGCCATCGGCTTTTCAAGTAACGCCAGCAGGCGCTCGTTCTTGGCCAAGCCCACCACGTAATCCACCCCGCTCTTCTCACACCACCGCAGCATGCGCCAACGGCAAAAGCCCGAGTCGCCGCGGAAGATGATCTTCACCTGCGGCCACTCCTGGCGCAGGCGCGTGACCAACAACTTCAAAATAGCCCACGCATGCCGGGCGGGATCTTGATTGCTCGGCCGCAGGTAACTGACCAAGAGTTGCTCGCCGCAAAAAACGTAAAGGGGCAAAAAACACCAGTCGCCATAGTAGCCGTGAAAAGCCCGGCCCTCCTGCTGCCCGTGCACCCGGTCATCGGTCGCATCAAAATCCAGGATCAGTTCGGACGGAGCCTCTTGGAAGCTTTGGATGAACAACTCAACCAGGACCTTCGACATGGCCCAAGCCGTCTGCCGGTCAGCGCGTCGTTCCAAACGACACAACGTCGGACTGCTGGCCAGTTCCTGCCCGCGCTCCACCGCACTCTGCCACAGCAAGTCCTTGCGCAAGGTGTCGTGGTCGTTGAGATCCTCGTAACCCAAGGCCAGTCCGTAAATGCGCTGAGACAAAAGATCGCGCTGCCGGTGCACCACCTGATCGGCCTCGCGCGGATCCTCAATCACCGCATCCAAGGCGGCGATCAAACCCAGCTTCTTGTCCGCCAAGCGCAGCGCCATCAGCCCGCCATCACTGGAAACGTCCCCACCGGTAAAACTTCCCTCGATTTTCCGACGATCAAAGCTTGGAAAAACAAAAAGTTCCGGTGCACAATCTGTCCGTAGCGAAGCTCCAACTGTTGTTTGCATAACACCAACAACATTAGCAGGTTACCTGCGGAGCTTCGCTACTTTTTTGCTGCCTGCGTGAAATATCCGGGCTAGCAGCCCACTGTGTCGAGCCGTCGGTCATCGGATAAAATCAGCAGGACATTCGGCTTGGCGGATTGTCCGACCGCGATGGCCGCGCCCGTTTCCACCAACCGGCATGTGAGCAGCGCCGCAAGCAGGATGTGGGAATGGAAAGATACCATATTGCGGGCTTTCAGGACGTTTGGGGCGGTGATCCGTGGTTTGGCAGGCGGAACCGGGCCATGGCGAAATACGCGATCACCAGGCCGATGCTCGGCACCACGGCGAAGAGGATGCGCATGTTGAAAAGCGGACGGCCCATCGCCTCGTGCGGCATGGCGGCATCAAAGCCGCAAACGACGAGGATGTAGCCGGTGAGCAGCAGCGCCACGGAAGCGCCGATTTTCACCGCGTTGCCGTAGAGCGCGGACAAGGTGCCCTGGCAGCTCTGGCCGGTCGCGCGCTCGTAATAATCGCTGATGTCGCCCAGATACGCCGGCATGAGCAACCAGAATCCGACGAGGCAGAGGTAGATGCCAAGATCGCTGATCATGCTCAGGTAGGGATTGAGCGGCGTGATGAGATACCACATCGAGAGGCTGGAGACCACCCCGGTGGCCAGCATGATGTTGAAGATCCGTTCCTTACCGAAACGCTTGGCCGCCATGCCGATGAGCGGACATGCGATCACCGCGGCGATCATGGTGACGGTCGCCTTGACCGCCACCACCAGCGACGCCTGCTTGAGATCGCCTTGGCAGGCGTGAAACGCGACCAGATAGAAACTCAGGTGGCTGACGAGGGTAAAGCCCACCATCGTGCTCAGCAATGCCGTCAGGATACGGCGCGTGGGAGCCAGCGACAGGAGTTTCCGATAGATCCCCTTCTCGACCGGCTCGGAGCCCTCATGGCTGCTGTGGCGGTGGAGCCCGCAGCGCAGCGTGGTGACGATCACCGCCACGCCACAAAGCGTGACCAGCAGGCCGAAACCGATCCCTGCCCAGCGCATGCCGATCGCGGGCGAGGAAAACCATTCCCGCTGGCAGAACCAATAGATCCAACTGATGACGATCTGGCTGGAATTGGCGAATGCGGTGCGCGCGGTCATCACGCCGATGCGGTCGGGCCCGGCCACACTGGCCTCGATGGTAAGGCCGGCGTAGGGAATGGCGAAAAACGAGTAGCAGGTGTAAAACAGAAACGCCGTGACAATGAGCCAGATTCCCAGCGCCTGTTTGGACATGCCCGCCGGGGCCCACCACATGGCGATGAAGAACACCAGACTGCCGAGCAGGCCGAAGGCGATAAAAGGCAAACGCCGGCCGAAACGGCTGCGGGTCCGGTCGCTTGCAGCGCCGATCAGCGGATCGATGAGGAGTTCCCAAAACCGCGGCACGGCCATCGCAATGCCGACCAGCACCGGACTGACGCCGAGGCCGACATTGTAAATCGGATTGACCAGTCCGAGCGGCGCGTTCTGGAACGAGTTTTCAACGGCGCCGCCTGCGCCCAGCCCGAGGTGTTTCCAGATTTTTCCGGTGGGTTTCATGGTTCAAATGCCGTTTATCTATCAGCTCTTCACCGCATCACCGGGCGGATCGGAAATTTTGCCGTGAGAGGAGTCGCAACAGGCGGATTGTCGGGGAGGTTCGGCTTCATCGATGGCTTCCAATCAAGAAAGCATCCTAGCCGCAGGAGGCGCTTCTTCCTACCGGTGTTTTGTGCTATTCACGGTTGTTTTTTGTTTCACGCTCCCTCGGATCCGGCGATGAGAAATTCCGATTTTCCAGGTTTCAAATCCACCGGCGGGCGGGAGGCCAAAAGCAGTTCGCCGGAGCAGCCTTCCGGAACGGAGATGGTCAGGCGGTATCCCTCCGCAAATTTTTCCTGACGCATTTCCAGGACTCCGCCGCGCGCGGGCACCGTGCAGTCGAATTGTTCCAGCAATCCGATGCGGGGAGCCATGCGGAAGCGTTCGAAGCCGGGAGCGAGCGGGCTGATGCCGGCGATGTGTTCGGCCATGAGGGTGAGGGGGCCTCCCGCCCAGCCGTGGTTGTATGTTCCACCACCGTATTTGGCCGAGTTGGCGTCGCCAAACGACCAGGATTCCCACAGCGTGCAGAACGGGCTTTCGACCATCGGCCGGTATCGGCTCTTCATCCGCGCAAGCGCCTGCTCCGGACGGTCCATCATAAACAGCGCCTCCAGCACGTATTTCTCCATGTAGGGACTTGCCTCGAACCTCCTCAAAAAGAGGTCGCCAAGGGCAGGGAAAAAATTTTTTTGAGCGAGTCCTGCGACGATCGCCAGTGCCTGGCCGCGGTCGTCCGGTTCGCCGTCATGCCCCGGCGACCGGTATTCGCGGCCTGTCCAGAAAATGCGGTTAAAGCTTTCCTTCAGCCCGTCCATTTCCGTTTGGCGGGCAAGTGCCGCAGCCTCGTCTCCCAGCAACGCCGCCATGTCTCTTGCCGATTCCAGCGCCATGTAAAACCAGGCGTTGATCAGCACCGGCATGTCCTTGTTTTCCCCCCAGTCGCCCCAGTCCCATCCCCCGGTGCGGCGGATGACCAATCCGTCGGTCCCGATTTTCCACAGGTCGAGATAGCGCGTCACCGCAGGATACGCACGGGCGATGGTCTCCCGGTCCCCGGTATGGCGGAAATAATACCAGAACCCGTATTTGCCGATGGCGGCGCGCATCTGATCGGGCAGTTCGAGAAACCAGTTCCCCGCCGGCACCGGGGAGTAGAGCACGCCGTCCGGCTTCTGCCAATCGACCAGGTTATGGACGGCCTTCCGGATGGCGGAAAGTCCGGCTTCATCGCAGGAGTGCACGATCATTCCAATGAGGATGACGACATCCCCCCACCATTGGGCGCGCTCGCGGTCGGGGTCCTGGATGCCGTCGCGCATGTTGAGAAGCATCGTGTTGGCGGACTTCCTCCACAGGGAGTTGAGGAACTCATCCGAACATTGGAACCGGCCGGTGACCGCCGTATCAAAATGCGAGTGGCGGTATTTCAGCTCCAACACCCTGACCCCCGAAGGAAAGTCGTAGATCACCTCGTGGCCGGTGAGGTAGGCGGGGCTTTCAAATTCCTGAATTCCTTCTTTGGTGATGTAATCGACCCGCACGTTGTATTCGCTGCCGCCGCGATAATTGTCGGTGAAGATCGAGATTTTCAGGCCGGGCTTCGCATCGATTTTCAGGGCGGGGCAAACCGAAAGGTTGCCCGGCAGCCGGGCGCGAAGCACCGAGTTTTCGAGCCAGTTGTTTTTTTCGGGAAAATCGGCCTCGTTGGAATAAGGCAGCAGGCCGCCAAAGCGCCAGAGCGGCACCGGGCGACGGACAAGCCGGTTCCAAGGATGCGTCGGTGGGCGGCCCAACTCGGAGGCATTGTCCCATGCCGAATCATCGAAACCGCAAGCGTTCCAGCCGGGCATGTCGAGCCGGGCATCAAAATGGATGTTGGATTCCGGCAGCCGGATATTGGGATACGGCGGGGCGGACTCCCCGAACCCCGGATGCACCCGCACCTTCCATGTGCGGTCGCTGAGCAGCGGGCGGCCATCGAGATCCCCCTCGAAAACCATCGCCGCCACTCCGCTGGATTTGTGGCAGAATCCCTCCTTCCCGAAATACCACAACAGCACGCACAGGGTGTTTTCGCCGGGCCGCAGATACCGCGCAATGTCGATCTCGTCGTAATACGTGTCGTTCGGAGTCGGCCCGCGCTTGAGCTGGCCTTCATGCACTACCAGTCCCCCGTTGATCCACAGCCAGTATTTCGAGTCCGCCGCGATGCGCACGCGGGCCGACGCCGGCTTCGCATCCAAAACCACGGTCTTGCGGAAGCAAAGCCACAGGTTGGAACGCTTCAATTCCAGTGCCCACACACTGACCCACTGGGCATTCCATGTTTGCTCATCCCCTTTTGAAGCAGGCTTCATGAAATCGCGGCGCTTGAACCCATCAGGGGAAGATGGGGCTGCATTGCAGGAATCGCCGGGGCAGCAAAAGGATTCTTTCTGCGGGGATTGTTGGGGAATTGTTAACGAACGGCTCTTTTCCATAGCTTCAAAAGCCGGGGCCAACGCTAGCCGAAGATGCCCCGCATTCCTACGGGCGATTTGTGCTGTCTGCGGTTTTTTTCCTCATGGGACCGGGATGGCCTTCCCCTCCCCCGCACTCAAACTGGACAGCAGGGCGGCGGCCAGGGACAATGTCGTTTGAGTGGACTTCGGTGAAGTCATTTCCCGCCGTGCAGGCAAGGGGCGGCGGGCCTCCGGTTCATGCCGCTGCGCGCCTGTAGGCACCGGGGTTCATGCCGTAGCGCCACAAAAAAAGCCGGTTGAGTAGAGTAGCTACTCTACTCATTGCCGCGCCCTTTTGGTCTTGAAACGAAGGCGGCACGGATATTGCGTCTTGCCATCCGGCAACCATGTCGGCAATCCGCCATGGTTGTCACCAAGGCTGAGACGTTCTATGCGGAAGAGAGGCGGATGAGGATTCAACAACCCATTTGCGCGCGCAAGAAGGTCCACAGAACGGTGATACCATATTGCTGGACACCGGCACCACCACCCGTGAATTGGCCTGCCTGTTGGTCCGGCGGGATCATTTGACGGTGGTGACCAATGATTGGGTCGTGGCCGGCACGCTGGAGAACGTCCCCGGGATCGATGTGTTCCTGCTCGGCGGCTGAGGCGCAACGATCGCCAGGTTTCCGATGCGAATGCCACCGGCCGGTTTTTGATTGTCCTGCCAGAAGGGGAAATGTTCTTTGACCTTATCGGAATTCCTCCGATGAATAACAATCGGCGCGTCTCCCATGCTCGAACAGGAATTGACCCGGCTCTTATCCGTCAAGCGGCGGATGCCCAGCCCCTACCGGGGGCAGCCACGGCTTTTTTTCGGAGCCGGGCGGCTGATGAAGGGCGAGGATTATGATTGGGACGGCCTGAAGCGCAACCGGCCTCCGGAGCATCCCCAACTGCTCTTCCAATACACGTTTAGCGGATGCGGGCTTTTCACCCGCGCCAATAAGCAGCACCGCATGGAAAAGGGTCGCGCCTTTTTCGCGGTGATCCCTTCCGCGCATGTTTACAAGCTTCCACCGGATTCCCCCGGGTGGAACTTTTTCTACCTAACGTTCCAACATCCCCACACCGTCAGCCGCATCGCCGCGGCTCTCGAGCAGCATTGCGGCGTGATCGAGCTCGACGAGCGGCATCCTCTTATCACCAAGAGCGCGGATCTGATCCGGCTCACGCAAAACGGGGTGTTTGCCGACAGCTACGAGGAGGAGGCCCACATCTTCGACTGGATGTGCGCGGCCGAACGCGAACTGAGGGAACCCGCTGCCTCGCCCAAGGAGAGCCATATTTGGCAGAACCGGGTGCTCGCCGTTCTGAACAAAAATCCCGCCGCGCCGCCATCGATCGAGGAACTGGCCGCTTACTTCGATCTCACCCGCTCGCATTTTACCCGGATTTTCAAAGATAAGACCGGCGACAGTCCCGCGGCGTTCATCACCCAGTTCCGCATCCACAGGATCGAGCAGGATCTGCGCCTCACCGGCAAAACCCTGGAGGAAATCGCCTGCGACCACGGCTATGGCGACACCAGCCGATTGTGCAAGGTCTTTCGCAAAAGCTATGGCATGAGCCCCGGTGCCTACCGCAAGCTCAACTGTCGTCGCTCCGGTGCTCCGGATGGCGCATCACGCTGAGATCCGCCTCACAAAACGACCCGGAACAGCACAAATCTTCCGTAGGAATGGGGCGGTTTGCATTCGTAGTATCCGGACAGTTCATAAAAATAATGAGAACAACCAATGTCGGGATGAACCGCGATGCTGGCTGCCCGGGACGCCGAAGCGTGTGCGTGATTTTATCTCTCATTGCGGCAGGCGCATCCGTCATGTCGGGTTGCAACAACAATCCGGAACAGCCCAAAGCAGGCGAACAAGCTGAGAGCGTGCCGGATCACCACAGCGACGCGCATCTCCAGCGGGTTTTGAACTGGACTGATGCCGAACGCCAGGCCGCCTCCGACGCGGCGCGCAAAGTGCAGCAGGACCTCAATGCGGCGATCGCGGCGAAGGCGCCACATTTCCGCATCCCCCCAGGCGATTACACCGAGTGGATGGTGCCGGGGCAAGGCGGACACCGCAGCGTGCTCACGGTGACCGGCGCGGAGAACATGCGCATCGATGCCACCGGAGCCACCATCTGGACCTCCGGCGAACAACCCTCATCGGCCGCGGTGTTTGACACTTGCAGGAACATCACAGTGAGTGGTCTCACCATGGACATGATCAGGGCGCCGTTCATCCAGGGAGTCGTCTCGCAGATCATTCCCGATGGATTCTCTGCCGGAAACGACAAGATCATCGTCGATGTCGAAAAAGGGTTTTCCAGCAAATCGGCCGGCGTCGGCCGCCAATGGCACATGCGCCGCGACGGCGGCGTGATGCCTTATCCCGAGAAGCTCAATGCGATGGATGACCCCGATCTGCCGCCCGGCAAGGCGGCGTGGATCTATCGCGGGAATGCAGCGGGTGCTGTTGAGATCGGCGACCGTCTTTCGGTTCACGACAAAAACAACAGCGGCGGAGTGGTGATCCTCAACTGTGGCGGCATGCACTTTACGGATTTGACCGTCTTTTCATCCGGCTCCTTCTGTGTCTGGGAAAAAGGCGATCGGGCACCGGGCGGAAACACCTACACGCGGATGAAAATCATCCCGCGCCCGGGTTCCACCCGCATCGGTGTCGGCGCGGCCGACGGCTTCCATTCCTTCAATCAGCACAAAGGGCCGATGCTGACAGACTGTGAGATCGCGCGAACCCACGACGACGGCATCAACATCCACGGCTTCATCAACGTGGTGGTGGATGTCCTTCCCGATGGCCGCTGTGTCCTGGCCAGCATCCATGGCCGCGATTATGACATCGGCACCGAGTTGATCCTCCGCCAGGCTCCCGACATGAAGCCGCTGGCCACGGCTAAGGTGACCGCATGGGAGGCATTTGACAAAGCCGAAGGGCTCAAACTCTACGAGCGGATGCAGGAGCGCTACAAACAAGAGTTCGGCACGCCGATCCGCGACGTGATCAAACCCGAATTCTGCGCGGTCACCCTCGACAGCCCGGTGGAACTTGCAGTCCTCGACATGGCCATCTCCCAAGAATACACCGGACGCGGCACCCGCATCACCAATCTTCACATGCATGAAGGATGCAACCGCGGCATTTTGCTCAAAGCCCCCGACTCGATTGTCGAAGGAAGCCGATTCGAAAACATCAGCTTTGGAGGCCTGTCGCTGGCCACCGGAGTGACGGAATTTCTCGAAGGCGGCCTTCCCAGCCACACAAAAATTCTCGGCAATACCTTCACCAACTGCGGGCCGAGCGTCTTCGGCTTTGATTTTGCCGATGGAGTGATCTGGGCGGCATGGGGCGCGATCTCGCTGTCGCCCTGCCTGCCGCCGTTCCACCAGGAAGCCTTTCTCCACCTGACTCCTCAAATCCTCTACGAAGACATCGAGATCCGGGGCAACCGGATCATCGACACCCAGGGCCTGCCCATCTTCATCGGCAACAGCCGTGGCGTGACCGTCGCCGACAACGTGATCGTCCGGCCCTTCCAAGCTACGCCTGAAAAGCTGTGCTTCCTCGACCTGACCCGGCCAGGAGTGATCGAGCAAAAATTCGCCCCGCCCGTGCCGGGGGAGCTGATACCCGTGCTGCGCGAGCCGTTTTACGGCATCTTTATTTCCGCCAGCGATGAGGTCACCCTCACCGGAAACCGTGTCGAGGAAGCGCCGCCGTTCTTCAAGGGCCTGCATGTTGCCGGACCATGGAACGGAAAGATCCACGTCCCATAACCACATTGCTGAAAATTCTACCCATCCTCTTCCTTGTGCCATCACACTGATGAAAACATCAACCCCCTTTTTCCCGCCCTCCGGTCCGGCTCAATGGCTCTTTCAGGGGCCTGTCGCCAAAAGCAACCTTTTTAGCAACATGAAAAAAACAACCAAGACAGTCATTGTGGCACTCGGGTTACTCATCGGAGGCCTCGCGCAGGCAGAAGTTTTCGACGATTTTTCGACGGGGAATCTGATGGATAATTGGTCCACCACCTCGACCGACACCGGCTTGAAGTGGACGATCGAAGATGGGGTGCTGGCCTTCAGTTCCGCCGCCACCTGGCCGGGGTCGGCCACCTATGTTTCCCGGAGGAAGGATTTCAAGCTGGCTGGCACACCCGAAGAACCGCTGGTCGTGTTCATCGAACTGCCGGCGAATGCATTTTCCAAGCAGACCACCGGCACCGGGCAGCATGAGGCCTTCACGTTCGGGGTCATCGACGCCGACGATCGGGCGCTGGCCGGCACGATCAACTACACTGCCGCCGACTCTGGCCTGAGCGGAAACATCACGCTTGCCGTCACGGGGCTCGAGCCGGCCGTGAACTGGCATTTTTCGCCGCTGCATGCGGGCGACAGGCTGGTGCTCACGTGGGATGGTTCGGTCGCCAGATTTCTGCGCTACGATTCGCAGACCAAGGCGGTGCATGATATGTGCCTTCCCGTATCCACGCCTGCAGGATTCCGGTTCGCCGATGATTCCGGCGCCTTGTTCATGAAGTATGCCTCCCGCGCGGGAACCCCGTCCGACGACGGTCGGGCCGCCTTGGATTCCATCGGCGTCGCCCACGACGACCGTTTCGCCTCGAACAGTCCGCGCTCGGCCGACGGATCGCTGCAACTGCTCGAGGTGCGGAAAATCTGGGACCAGGCTCCGCACAATGGTTTTACCGGCCTGATCCGTTTCAAGGATCAATGGTTTTGCTGCTTCCGTGAAGGCCGGATTCACGAGTTTGACGTCAGCGGCAAGCTGCGGGTCATCCGCTCACGCGACGAGGGCCAGACCTGGGAATCTGCGGATCTCCTCGCGTGGGAGGGCGGGGATGTGCGCGAGGCGGGGCTTTCGATCACGCCGCACGGAGAGTTGCTGGCGACCGCGGGAGTGAGTCTGACCGCGAATCGTCCGCAATCCACGACGTGGCTGTCGGCAGACGGGGAAACCTGGCGCGGGCCGTTTGTCGATGAGCAGCACAATCCGACCTGGCGCTGGAAGACCACATGGCACGGCGGTCAGGGCTATAGCGTGGCCT